>JAKSCZ010000063.1 GCA_022360335.1 Pseudomonadota bacterium | reverse complement strand
CGCCGCAACGCCGCGAAGTACGACCCGCGCCACAGCGGCGCGAATCGCGGCCCGCCCCGCAGCGTTCGGAGTCGCGGCGCAGCGAATCGCGAAGCCGGTCCGAAGACAGGCGCTCCGGGCGGCGCTAGTCGTTGTCGTCCCGGGCAGAGTCTTCCGGCCTGTCCGGGAGATTCTCCTTCGACGTCAGTTCCCGCGCGATGTAGATGATGCATCCCGCGGCGATCAGCGCGAGGAGGATCGATGCAATGGCCAGGATCGTGCCCATTACTCCATGCTATCACCGTCGTCGCGCGCGGGCCGCCCGATCCGCTGGTGAGCCGCGATGATGGCTGCGGGATGCGGCATTTGGAAAATGCCCCGCGTCCGGACTCCGGCTGACCTCCGCGAGGGTTCTTTTATTGCGCCGCGAGCTTGCCCTCGATACTGGCGCGAAATCGTTCGGCGATAGGCGCGTCGAGGTAGCGCCGCAGGTCATCGGGCTCGTGCCGAAGCGCATAGGAGAACCGGAACAACTCGAGTACCGTCACCCCGGATTCCCGGTTCTCGACAAAGCTCACCTCGTCTCCCGACTCGACCTCGCCCTCGTTGAGCACGCGAAAGTAGATGCCCGGGCGCTCGGCCCGCCTGAATGCCATGCCGAAGCCCGTATCCTTCATGCGCGTCGCCAGCGTGCCGCAGGGAATCCGCGGCGCGGTGGCCTCGAGCACGACCTCCCCGATGAGCAGCCGATCGCCGATCCGCATATCCGACGGCATGTCGCTGACGGTCAGGTTCTCGCCGAACAGGCCGGCAAAGAACTCGTGGTCGCTGGTTCGGCGCCACCATTCGTAGTCCTCGCCGCTGTAGGCGTATACGGCCTGGTCGACGCCGCCGTGGTGCTCGGTTGCGACGATGGCGTCGCCCTCGAGTCCGTCGCGCGTCACGCGCACCGGCCCCTCCACCGGGTACTTGCAAATACCCGTTTCCATCGAACTGCTGCCGTGTGACACCGTTTTACGGCGCCCGACATTGACGCTCTCGATACGCATCGATCTCAATCCCGGCTGCTAAACCTCCACCTTCCCGAGCACGATGGCCAGCAAGGTGAAAGCGATCAGGGCCACGGCCGCAACCCCGAAGAACATACACACCATGAAAACCGCCTGTTCCATCCGATCCCTCCTGCGCGGCCCGCCGCGTGGCCGGACCCGACCAGTATAACGCTGCGGTAACGGGCCCGCCTGCAACGTACAGACACCGCAAAATGCGTTACATTTACTTCTTAATTACGTTACACTTGATCCATGGCACGCACCAAGATATCCACGCTCAACCTGCGCATCGAGCCCGGCGTCAAGCAGGCCGTACGCGAAGCGGCAGCGCGTGAGCACCGCAGCGTGGCGAACATGGTCGAAATGCTGATCCGCCGCCATTGCACCGAGGCGGGGATCGCCGTCCCGGATCGGAACGAAGCGAACCCGGGGAATCGGAATGGATGAACGCATGTTGAAAGCCATGGTCGCCGCCGGAGCGGTCAAGACCATCGACATCATCGCGAACGGTTCGCGCTTTCACGTCGAGGCGAGGACGCCCAACGGGCCGATTACCGCCGAAACGCGCAAGGGAAAAGTCAGGACCTGGGTAACGCTGGACGCGGCCGCCCGCTGGGTGCGCAGCCTGGGAGTCGGCGGCGCACACGTCAACCTGACGCACTGGCAGCCCGGCCAGCGCGAGATGTCTGTCTAGGCTTCGGTCCGTTCTTCGGTGCCGCCGGACGGCCAGGGATTGCCGAACGGGAACGGCCGGTCGTCGGTGTTGAAGGTCAGGTAGCGAACGCTCTCGTAAATATAGGCCGCGATGCTCTGCCCGACTCCGCGCAGCTCGCGATTGACCTCACCCGTAAACAACACCATCAGAAAGCCCAGGATCACCACGACGAAGCCGACGAGGCTCGCCAGCCAGACGAACAGGCAACACAGCAGCATGAACAGGAACCGCGTCCATGTTGCGCGGGACTTGACGTTCTGTTCTATCCTGCCGGGCTGCTTCTCTTCGACAGAGGCATGATCTGCGGGAGAGTTCGTGTCACTCATCTGTTGGCTCCTTGCATCGACGCATGCAACGCTGGACGCGATCGTCCCGCGTATTGTTACAATCTTCGACCCTTCATACCAGAAACCTATCCCTTCCATGACGAAGACGATTTCGCGAGCCCTGATACTCGCACTGGTACTCGGCGCGTGCGATTCAGGCCCCGACCCGGCCGGGGATTCGGCAACCTCGACCCCCGGCTACGCCGCCGAAGCGCAGCGCATCGCCGCATCGAGCATCATCGTCGACACGCATATCGACGTCCCGTATCGCCTCAAGGGAAGGCCGGCCGACGTGACGCAACGGACCGGCACGGGCGACTTCGACTACCCGCGCGCCGTGCAAGGCGGCCTGAACGCGCCGTTCATGTCGATTTACACACCGGCGGACCTGGAGGCGAAGGGGGAATCGCGACAGGCCGCCGACGAACTGATCGACATCGTCGAAGGCATCGTCGCCGCGGCACCCGACAAGTTCGCGATCGCGACCTCCGTTGCCGATGTCCGCAGCCAGTTCGAAGCAGGACTCGTTTCCCTTCCGATGGGCATGGAAAACGGCTCACCGATCGACGGCGACATCGCAAACCTGCAGCATTTCTACAAGCGCGGCATCCGCTACGTCTCGCTGTCGCACGGCAAGACCAATCACCTGTCCGACTCGTCGTATGACGAGCATCGCCGGTGGCAGGGCATCAGTGAGTTCGGCGCCGAGGTCATTCGCGAAATGAATCGTCTCGGCATCATGGTGGACGTCAGCCACGTCTCCGACGACGCGTTCTGGCAGATCCTCGAGACGACGCAGGCGCCCGTCATCGCATCCCATTCGTCGGCACGCCACTTCACACCGGGCTTCGAGCGCAACATGAGCGACGAAATGATCGCGGCGCTTGCCGGAAACGGCGGTGTCATCCAGATCAACTTCGGCTCGATGTTCGTCAACCAGGACTCGCGGGAATACAGCGTCGCGCGCATGGCGGCGGCGAGAGAATACCTGCTCGCGCACCCGCAACTGACCGAATCGTTCCTCTATCGCGAGTATCCGAAGATATACGCGGAGGAACACGGTCCGATGGTCTATGCCTCACTCGACGACGTGCTCGATCATTTCGACCACGTCGTCGGGCTCGCCGGCATCGATCACGTCGGTATCGGCTCGGATTACGACGGTGTCGGCGACGCACTGCCCGACGGGCTCAAGGACGTTTCGTCCTACCCGAACCTGATCGAAGGCCTGCTGAAGCGCGGTTACGGCGAGGAGGACATACGCAAGATTCTCGGTGAAAATCTGCTGCGCGTCTGGCAGGCGGTCGAGGCCCGCGCCGCGAGCGCGTCGGGCAAGACGTAGCGCAGCGGCGCCTCTTGTCGGCCACGAACGGCGTTGAGACCGCTAGAGCGGCCAGAACGTGATCAGCGCGGGGACGGAGACGGCGACGATCAGGATCTCGAGCGGCAGTCCCATGCGCCAGTAGTCCCCGAAGCGATAGCCGCCCGGGCCCATGATGATCGTGTTGTTCTTGTGACCGATCGGCGTCAGGAAGGCGCACGACGCGGCGACTGCCACCGCCATCAGGAACGGATCCGGATCGACGCCGAGCCGCGCCGCGATCTCGACCGCGATCGGCGCTGCGATCACGGCCGTGGCCGTATTGTTCATCACGTCGGACAGCGTCATGGTCACGACGACGAGCAGCGCCAGTACGACGATGGGGGAGAACCCCGACGACACGTCGACGATTCCCTGTGCGATCAGTACCGTCCCGCCGGTCGCCTCGAGCGCACCGCCGATCGGGATCATCGAGCCGAGCAGCACGATGACGGGCCACTCCACCGAATTGTAAACGTCGCGGAGCGGCACGATATCCAGCAGCAGGAACAGCGCGACGACACAGCCGAGCGCGATCGGCAGGTAGACCCAGCCGATGCTGGCAGCGGCGATCGCGGCGGCGAAGATACCGACGGCCCACCAGGCCTTGTCGCGCCGGATCACGCTGTGGCCGCGATCGACGAGCGGCAACAGTCCGAGACGCCGGGTGACGTCGTTGACCCGGTCCTCGCCGCCGAGCAACAGCAACACGTCGCCGGGCTGCAACGTGAGCGCCCGGATCTTCTCGCGAAACCGTTTGCCCTGCCGCGACACGCCGACGAGTGCGACGCGGTAGCGATACAGCAGACGCACCGACATGGCCGAGCGGCCTGCGAGCCTCGACGACTCGGGGACCAGGACCTCCTGCAGGACCAGGTCCTTGCTGTCCAGCCTGCCCTCGCCCCTGCCCACGTACTCGAGTTGCAGGGCGCCGAGGGCTTCCTCGATGCCGTCCGGGCTCGCCTCGACGATCAGGATGTCGCCGGGCCTGATCTCGGCAATCCGTGCCATGCCCGGCAGGCGCTTGCCGTGCCGCACCAGGCCGACGATCTCAACGTCGACTTTCTCCGTATCCGGGTCGAGGTCGCGGACACGCCGGCCGATGACCGGTGAGCCTTCGGGTACGCGAACCTCGGCAATATAATCCTCGAGGTCGAACTGGTCCCTGCCGGCATCGGCGGACTGGCGTCCCCCGGGCAGCAGCCGCCAGCCGATCAGGGCGACGTAGGCCACGCCGACGATCGCGCACGCCAGGCCGACGGGGGCGAAGTCGAACATCCGGTAGGGTTCGCCGAACGCATCGCCGCGATACTCGGCAATGACGATATTGGGCGGCGTACCGATCAACGTGATCATGCCGCCCAGGATCGAGGCAAACGACAGGGGCATCAGGGACAGCGACGGGCTGCGTCCGGCCTTCTTCGCGGCCTGCATGTCGACCGGCATCAACAGGGCCAGCGCCGCGACGTTGTTCATGAGTGCCGACAGCCCGGCAGCGAGACCCGACATGATCGTGATGTGTGCCGCCAGCTTACGCGATGCGTCGACGATGTAGCGGGCGACGAGCTCGATCGCGCCGGAGCCCGACAGGCCGCGGCTTACGATCAATACCAGCGCGATGATGACCGTTGCCGGGTGCCCGAAACCGGAGAACGCCTGGTCTTTCGGCACGACGCCGGTCAGCAGCGCAATCAGCAGTGCGACGAAGGCGACGAGATCGTAGCGCCAGCGGCCCCAGATGAGGAAGACGAACACGAACGTGCACAAGCCGAATACCAGTACCTGGTCTGTGGTCACCGCTGTTTGCACTCCCTGTCTCGTGTCGGCCGCATGCTAGATTAACAGGATGACAATCGCCATCTTCATCGTCGTGCTGTGCATCGCGGTGTTCGGGCCCGCGATCTGGGTGTCCCGAGTCCTCGACCGCTACAGCGTACCGGCCGATCGCTACCCCGGGACCGCCGCCGACCTCGCACGCCGCCTGCTCGACCGGCACGGCCTGCAGTCCGTCGCCGTGGAAACGACCGACCAGGGCGACCACTACGACCCGGAGGCCAGGGCCGTTCGCCTCAGCGAGGACAAATTCGGCGGCCGCTCGCTGACGGCGATCACGGTTGCGGCGCACGAGGTCGGCCATGCCGTTCAGGACCGTGACGCGTATGGCCCGCTGCGGATGCGGACGCGCCTCGTCAGGGCGACGCGCGGCATCGAGAAGATCGGCGCAGGCGTCCTGATGGTCTCGCCGTTCCTCGGGCTCCTGAGCAGGACGCCCGCCGTCGGGCTGCTGACGTTTGCGGCGGGGCTCGTGACGCTGGGGACGTCGGCCGTCGTACACCTGGTGACCCTGCCGACCGAGTTCAATGCGAGTTTCGCCCGCGCCCTGCCGATGCTCGAGGAGCATCGCATTCTGAAGGCGGTCGACAGGCCGCACGCCCGCCGCCTGCTGACGGCAGCCGCGCTGACCTACGTTTCCGCATCCCTGATGAGTCTGCTCAATATCGCACGCTGGATCGCGATCCTGCGGAGGTAACATAACTTATTGATTTATTTAACATTACCCTACCAACCGCCGCCTCCCGCGCAGCCCCTCGGAAATGGGCTGGTTTAGGGACGACTCCACTGCTATCATCCGCGCCCGAAAGCCCGTCCCGACCCGATTGCAGAGCGGCACTGACCTGCCGGGAAAAGCGCCTTGGGACCGGCTGAAATACGTGCACCCACCGCGACAGATTTGACGGGTTCTCGCTTGAACGGGCATTGAGAGCCGTTCGCGTTATGGGTGCGGGACGATACGGAAGAGCAGTGGCATGAAAGACCTCAGCGTTTACAGGAACATCGGTATCTTCGCGCACGTCGACGCCGGCAAGACGACGACGACGGAACGCATCCTCAAGCTCACGGGCAAGATTCACAAGACCGGCGAGGTCCACGACGGCGAGGCCACGACGGATTTCATGGAGCAGGAGCAGGAACGCGGTATCACGATCCAGTCGGCCGCGACGAGCTGCCAGTGGAACGGCCACACGCTGAACATCATCGACACGCCGGG
>JAKSCZ010000358.1 GCA_022360335.1 Pseudomonadota bacterium | reverse complement strand
GCTCGGCCGGCAGGTCGGTGTTGCGACGCCCGGCATGGACGCCGTCATCGACGTCGCCGCGATAGTGATGGCGCGCGACTACAGGGCCGAAGCCCTGCGGACACCGGCATCTCTGAACATAGCGGAGCGCTCCGCCGAAGAACTCGCGTCGCTGTAACGGCGGAAATACGTCGGCGGCGGATCCAAAAGATCACCAGGTCCCGGCGTCGATCCGGGTACCGAGGTCGAGAGGGTCGCTACTGGCCGGGATTGAAGGTGTAGCTCAGGACGATGCCGATGAAGACGGCCATCCCGATGTAATGATTCTTCAGGAACGCCTGGAAGCATCCCGCGGGCCGGCGGTCGCGGGCTAGCCACAGGTGCCGGGCCATCATGCCGGCGGCGATGACGACGGACAGGTAGTACCAGAAGCCGAGCCCGGCCCGGTAGCCGATCAGCAAGAGCGCGACGAGCATGACGGCCTGCAGGCCGGCGATGACGAACAGGTCGGCGTCACCGAACAGTATCGCCGTCGATTTCACGCCGATCCTGATGTCGTCGTCGCGGTCGACCATCGCGTAGAAGGTGTCGTAGATGACGGCCCAGACGAGCGCCGTGCCGAATACCAGCCAGGCCAGCTCGGGCGTCTCGCCGGTCTGTGCCGCGAACGCCATCGGGCACGCCCAGCCGAAAGCCGCGCCGAGAATGAGCTGCGGAATGGACACGTAGCGTTTGACGAAAGGGTAGACGACCGTCAGTGTGCCGGCGACGACCGCCAGCAGCTGGGCCTGCCGGTTGAGCATCGTCGCGAGACCGATGGCGATCAGCGCCAGTGCGGCGAACAGGACCAGCGCCTCGAACGGCGCGACCGCACCGGTCGCCAGCGGCCGCGTGCGCGTGCGTTCGACGTAGGGATCGATCTTGCGATCGGCGAAGTCGTTCAGCACGCATCCCGCCGAACGCATGACGAACACGCCGAGCATGATGACGACGAACAGGCCCTGGTCCGGAGCTCCTTCGCCCGCCAGCCACAGGGCCCACAGGGTCGGCCACATGAGCAACCAGATGCCGACGGGTTTATCGACGCGCATCAGCTTGCCGTAGTTTCGCAGTTGCCTGACGATTTCCGGCGCGTAGTTGGCGAATGTGCCGGCTTTCATGAGGGTGGATTCTACTTCATGTAAGAGCGGAGATTAGGAGATAAGGGACAGTTACCTTAATTAGGAAGATAAGGGACAGTTACCTTATCTCCCCTTGTTCGAGCCGTCGACGTGGCACGTCGCGGAGATAAGGTAACTGTCCCTTATCTCCTACACCTTGCCGTAGTGGGCGGCGTCGCCGAGCCAGCGCCGCACGATCGCGGCGGCCTGCCCGGGCGCTTCCCTGCGCAGCGACTCCGCGGTGAGCCGTACCTGCGGCATCAGTTCGGCGTCACGGACGAGGTCCGCGACGCGATAGTCGGGCAGCCCGGTCTGCCGGGTGCCGAGCAGTTCGCCCGGACCCCGCAGCTCGAGATCGCGCTGTGCGACGACGAATCCGTCGTTGGTGTCGCGCAGCACGGCGAGCCGCTCCTTCGCGATCCGGCCGAGCGGTCCCTTGTAGAGGAGCACGCAGTGGCTCCGTGTCGCTCCGCGGCCGACGCGTCCGCGCAGCTGGTGCAGCTGGGACAGGCCCATGCGCTCCGCGTTCTCTACGATCATGAGACTGGCGTTGGGAACGTCGACGCCGACCTCGATGACCGTCGTTGCGACGAGCACCTGGATGAGTCCTTCCTTGAAGGCCTGCATGCCCTGGTCTTTCTCGGCGGGGCGCATGCGCCCGTGGACGAGCCCGACGCGCAGATCGGGCAGCGCCTCGCTCAGCATCGCATAACTCTTCTCGGCCGCCTGGTAGTCGAGCACGTCGGATTCCTCGATCAGCGGACAGACCCAGTACGCCTGTCGGCCCGACGCGACGACCGCCCGCACGCGCTCGACGATCTCCGCGCGGCGCGTATCGGGGACGGCGATCGTCGTCACGGGCTGGCGTCCCGGCGGCAGCTCATCGATGACGGACGTGTCGAGATCGGCGTACGCGGCCATTGCCAGCGTGCGGGGAATCGGTGTCGCCGTCATGACGAGCTGGTGCGGGTGCCCGTTATCGCCGACACCCTTGTCGCGCAAGGCCATGCGCTGGTGAACGCCGAAGCGGTGTTGCTCGTCGATGACGACGAGCGCGAGGCGCTCGAACGCGACACCTTCCTGGAACAGCGCATGCGTGCCGACGACGAGCCCGGCGCTGCCGTCGGCTATCGCCTTGAGCGCTTCGCGCCGGGCCGCCGCTTTCCGGCTGCCGCTGAGCCAGGCCGGTTCGATGCCGAGCGGCCGGAACCAGCCGGCGAAACTGCGCCAGTGTTGCTCGGCGAGTATCTCGGTCGGCGCCATGATCGCCGCCTGCACGCCGCAGGCGATGGCCTTGAGGCATGCGATCGCGGCGACCACGGTCTTGCCCGAGCCGACGTCGCCCTGGATGAGCCGCATCATCGGATGCGGCCGTTCGAGATCGCGCAGGATGTCGCCGACGACGCGCCGCTGTGCGCCGGTCAGGGCGAAAGGCAGGCCGGCGACGAATTCGTCGACACGCTCCCGGCCGCCCGTCAGCGCCGGCGCCGATTCGGTCTCGGCCATCGCCCGCAGGCTGCGCAGCGACAGAAAGTGGGCGAGCAGCTCCTCGAAGGCGAGCCGTTGCCGGCACGGGTGCCGACCTTCCTGCAGTTCGCCGACGGCTGCGCCGGGCGGCGGCCGGTGCAGGTAGCGAATCGCATCGGCAAGCGACGGCATGCCGAGTTTCGCCGTAACGGCAGCAGGCAGGAGCTCTTCGGGCGGCCGCTCGTCCATGGCCGCGAGGGCCTGGTCCGTCAGGTAGCGCAGCCTGCCCTGCTGCACGCCCTCGGTCGACGGATAGACCGGCGTCAGCGATTCGTCGGTCGCCGCATCCCGGCCCCTGCGCAGGATGCGGTATTCGGGATGGATCATCTCGAACCCGGACGATCCCCGCCGCACCTCGCCGAAACAGGTGAGCTGCGCGCCCGGCTGGAACTGCGCCTGCTGTTGTCCGGAAAAATGGAAGAAGCGCAGCGTGAGCTGGCCGCTGCCGTCGCCGATCCGGACGAGCAGGTTGCGCCGCCCGCGAAACGCCACCTCCGACAGGAGTACCTCGCCCGCGACCAGGCATCGCGCGCCGGCCGCGAGCGCGCCGATCTTCACGAGCTGCGTCCGGTCTTCGTAGCGGAGCGGTAACAGGAACAGCAGGTCCTCGACACAGGACAGGCCCAGTTTCCCGAGCTTCTTCGCGAGCGCCGGGCCGACGCCTTTGAGTGTGCTTAGCGGTGTCGCGGGCAAGGAACGTTCGCTCAATCCGTGGGAGCGGCTTTAGCCGCGATTCGTCAAAGCGCGAGGATCGCGTCCGCTTCGACGTCGACGCCTTTGGGGAGCGCCGCGACCTGGACCGCGGCGCGCGCCGGGTAGGGCTCGTCGCAATACTCCGCCATGACCTCGTTGACGGCCGCGAAGTCGTCGAGGTCGGTCAGGAAGATCGTCAGCTTGACCGCGTCGTTCAGGCTCCCGCCGGCCGCTTCGGCCACGGCCTTGAGGTTCTCGAACACCTGCCGGGCCCGCGCCCTGAAATCTCCCGCGGCGACCTCCATCGTGCCGGGGACGAGCGGTATCTGGCCGGACAGGAAGACGAATTGCCCGACCCTGACGGCCTGCGAATAGGTGCCGACGGCCGCCGGCGCACCGTCTGTGTGAATCGTCTCTTTAGGCATGCGTTATTCCGTCAGTGGGAGCGGCTTCCAGTGGGAGCGGCTTCAGCCGCGATTCCTTTTCACGTGCAGTCGCGCGAGACGCGGATGACGTGCTGCATCTTGCGCACGCTGCGCATGATCCGGGCGAGATGGATACGGTCGCGGACCTGCAGCAGGAACGTCAGCACCGAGACGTCCTCGTGCCGCGAGACGACCTCCACCTGCTCGATGTTCGAGCCGCAATCGGCGATCGTCGCCGCGACCTCGGCCAGGACGCCCGTGCGATTGCGCGTCTCGCACTGGATCTGGCAATGGAACTCGCGGTCGACGCTTTTCTCCCAGCCGACCGCAATCCATTTCTCGGGCTGCTTGCGGAAATTCGACAGGTTGCCGCACTGGTTGCGATGGATGACGACGCCGCGGCCGGCCGTGAGGTAGCCCATGACGTCGTCGCCCGGCAGCGGATAGCAGCACTTCGCATAGCTGACGACCATGCCCTCGGTGCCGGCGATCACGAGGCTGGCGATCTTGCTGTCCTGCTCGCGGCCCTCCTCGTCGCCGACGAGAAAGCGCGCCGTGAGCGGCGCCAGCCTCTTGCCGAGCCCGAGCTGCTCGAACAGCTCCTCGGTATTGTTGAGGCCGAGTTCCCCGAGCGCTTCGGCCATGCGCAGCTTGCCGACCTTGCGCAAGCCGGAACCGAGGTCCTTGAGCGATTTGTCGAGCAATCGCTTGCCGAGATCGACCGACTCCGAGGAGCGCAGGTTCTTCATGTGGTTGCGAATCGCCGTTCGCGCCTTGGCCGAACGCACGAACGTCAGCCAGTTCGG
>JAKSCZ010000211.1 GCA_022360335.1 Pseudomonadota bacterium | reverse complement strand
CCAGGTCCTGACCGCATACAGGAACACCGGCCGCAAGGGCAGCAAACGGCAGAAGAACCGTTCCGACGTCCGTGGCGGCGGCGCCAAGCCCTGGCGTCAGAAGGGCACGGGCCGCGCCCGCGTCGGCACGATCCGCAGCCCGATCTGGGTCGGCGGCGGCCGCGCGTTCGCCGCGAGGCCGCGGAGCTACGGCCAGAAGGTCAACAAGAAGATGTACCGGGCCGCATTGCGCTCGGTGTTCGGTGAGCTGATCCGCCAGGATCGCCTGGTGATCGTCGAGGAACTCGGTATCGATGCGCCGAAGACGAAGTTGCTCGCGAACAAACTGAAGGAACTCGAACTGGACAATGTCCTTATCCTGAATGAGGCCTTCGACGAAAAGGTATTCCTGGCTGCGCGCAATCTGCCGAACGTCGGTATTTGCGACGTCGCTTCGATGGACCCGGTCGTCCTGATCCGCTTTGAAAAGGTGCTTGTGACATTGCCGGCGTTGAAGCTGATTGAGGAGCGTCTGTCATGAGCCAGGCCGCGCACCAGGAAAGACTGATGACGGTCATCCGCGGACCGCACCTCTCTGAAAAGGCCCACTTCGCCGCGGAGAGGAACCAGGTCGTACTCAAGGTTCGCACCGACGCGACGAAAAAGGAGATCGCCCAGGCGGTCGAGATGCTCTTCGAGGTCCGGGTCGAAGCGGTGCAGACGGTGAACGTCAAGGGCAAGAACAAGCGCTTCCAGATGACGCGCGGTCGTCGCAAGGACTGGAAGAAAGCATACGTCAGGCTGGCTGAAGGCAGCTCTCTCGAAGAGTTCTTCGGCGGCGAGTAAAGGGATGGAAGATCATGTCTCTGCATAAGGCAAAACCGACATCTGCGGGGCGTCGCTTCGTCGTGCAGGTCAAGACCGACGGGCTGCACAAGGGTAAGCCGCATGCGCCGCTGCTCGGCAAGAAGTCGTCGAAGGGCGGCCGCAACAACAAGGGCCGAATCACGGTGCGCCACCAGGGCGGCGGTCACAAGCAGCGCTACCGCATCATCGATTTCAAGCGGGACAAGGACGGCATTCCGGGCGTCGTCGAGCGGCTCGAGTACGACCCGAACCGCAGTGCGCACATTGCGCTGATTAAGTACGCAGACGGCGAGCGCCGCTACATTCTTGCGGCCAGGGGATTGCGCGCCGGCGCGAAGATCATCAGCGGCGAGGATGCGCCTATCGAGACCGGCAACACCTTGCCGATTCGTGCGATTCCGGTGGGTACGACGATT
>JAKSCZ010000247.1 GCA_022360335.1 Pseudomonadota bacterium | reverse complement strand
GGGCGCCAGCATGATCCGCCGGACCAGACCCGAAGCGGGCGCATGCATGGCCACCGACATGAAGCCGTCCGGGACCGCGATCGTCTGCCCGCGAACGACCTCCTGGCCCTCGCGGACGACCGGCCTGGCCGGCTTCCCGAGGTGCTGGCTGAGCGGCACGATCAGCACGGGCGCGAACGGGAACTGGCGGATCGCCAGTGGCGCCGTGTCGTCCTTCATCTCGGGCGGGTGCACCCCGTGCCTGAAGGTGTCCTTGCGGAACAGGTCCAGCATCTAAACAGGCCCTAGTTGAACTTCTCGCCGCGCTTGATCCACTTGTCGATGTCCTTCTCGCTGCGGTCGCGCGGCAGACCCGGATGGATGACCTCTGCGGTGCATTTCTCGGCCGCCTTGACGAGGTCTCGGTACGGCCCGCCGTCCGGATTCCTGATGATCGCCTTGTTGTCGGCGTTGTACTCGAAGATGTTCGAGTTGATCATGATGCACTCGTCGCACTCGGTGCAGTCCTCGGTATCGATCCACGGCGCCATGTAATCGCCGTCGGCGGCCGGTGCCGGCGCTACCGACTCCACGGCCTTGAGCTGCGGTTGCCGCCCGGGCTCCGGCGAGACGGCCTCGAGCATCGCGCCCATGTCCAGCGCCTGGCTGCCGTCGACCAGCCCCATCAGGCCGGAGGCGATCTTCTGCACCACCTCCTGGCGCACCCGGGACTCGATCTGAACCGCGTCCGCGCCGGCCGGCGCCTCCTCGACGCCGCCGAGGTCCCGCAACATGATCCAGAACGCGCGCCGCTCCTCGGCCGACTCGATCATCGGCTGCGCGACGAGCAGGCGGCTGAGCTGCCGCTTGGCGTCCAGCGCCCAGACGAACGGCACCTTGCCCTCGCGATCGTCCTCGTCGAGTTCCAGGTATTCGCCGACCTGCACCATGTCCTCGTTCCACGAATCGCGCGGGATCTTGCGGAAATGCTTGCGGAAACGCGTCTCGGTGACGGCGAAGTCGACGAAGGTCGTCGGCAGCTCCATCGTCTGTTCGCGGCCGCGCTCGTCGACGAAGTCGATCTTCGCCACCGGCCAGTCGAGATCCGGGTTCGGGTTGCCGTCCAGGTCCAGGCATTCGCCGACCGTGAGGCCGCCGTCCGGATCGTACTTGAACAGCGGATAGGCGCGCGATTCGACCGCCAGTTTGGCCTGGTGATGCGACATGTCGTCGCCGATGCCGTGTTCGGGCTGGCACGACGAATACAGGTTGAACAGCGCCGGATTCCTGGACATCAGGCCTTCCACGAAACCTTCGATCATGTGGTTGGCATGGGCGATCGTCGACTGCAGGAAATAGGTCGTGCGATGCGCCATCGCGATCAGGCCCATCTCCTTGCGGGTCTCTTCCTTGCCCTTGATCGCCTTGCCGAACTGCGCCATGTCCGAAACCTGGCCGAAGAAGCCCGAGGTGCAGGCCTGGCCGCCGGTGTTGGAATACACCTGCGTGTCGACGACGAGCACCTTGATCGGCTTGCCCGACATCAGGGCCCGCGACAGGTTCTGGAAACCGATGTCGTACATCGCGCCGTCGCCGCCGACCGCGACCACGGGCGGACACAGGTGATACTCCTCGTCGGTGAAGTCCTGCCAGCCGAAGTAGCGGTAACGTTCCGCCTGCGCTTCGGGGTCGTTCTCGCCTTTCAGCACCTCTTCTGCCATACGCACGGCCTTGAAGCCCTCGGCCATCTTCACCATGTGGCCTTCGAACACGCCCATCGCCATGGATGCGGGATCCTGGAACAGGTGGTTGGCCCACGGGAACGGGTACGGATTGAACGGGTAGGTGCTGCCCCAGACCGAGGTGCAGCCCGTCGCATTCAAAAAGCCCATGCTCGAGCGGCCCTTGCCGGTCTTGCCGTTCTGGTAACGCCAGCGCAGGTCCTGCAAGCGGGCGACCAGGTCGGTGACGTGCTTGAGCCAGTCGCGGTCGACGGGTTCGGTTTCGTGAGTCTTTTCCACCGAATCCGCAATCTTCGCGAGCGTCAGTTCGCCGTCGCCCGCGTCGCTCAGGACGGCGGCCATCTCCTCGACGTCACCGGGGTCGATCGCGCCGGCCAGCTCGAGCCTGACGTGCTCTTTGAGCCTGGCGATCAGGTCGTCGAGCCTGGCCACCTGCGCTTTGACGCGCGGTTGCATCAGCGATTCGACGGTGGCGACGAACAGGTGGACCACGGTCTTCTCGGAGCAACCGAGGCAGGAACCGTCGCCGCTTGCGAACGGCAGGTAGGCGTCCTTGTTCAGCAGGATGGTCTCCAGCGCACCGATGCCTTCCTCGAGATCGTCCACGCGGATGAACTTCTCCGGCGTGTTCGGCAGGTCCAGCCAGAAATCCCAGTTCTTGCGCAGGTCGGCGATCGAATCGCGGGTCTGCGTGACCGGAATCAACGCCTCGTCGTCGCAGACCTCGATGCATTCCATGCAGCCCTTGCACGTGTACGGGTCGATCGTGACGCTGAACAGGCCGCCGCTTCCGGCCTGCTTCTTCTCCGGGTTGGTGAAGTAAGGCCGTGTCAGCGAGAACTGGAACGTGCCGAGTTCCTCGCGGAAATCGGCAAACTCGTCGGCGAGCTGCCGGCGCTCGTCGGCGCCGGCCGCCTCGACGGTGGCCTCGATCGCCTCCCGGAGGAGGTCGGACACGGACGCGGTTTCACCCGCTTCGACGAACAGCTTGCGCAACGTCGATTCCATCTTGCGCACGGCGCGCGGCAACAGTTCCGTGGGCTTGCCGTTCTTCTTCAGGCGCCTGACCACGGTGTCCAGCACCTGGCCGACGTCGTTGACGAGACCCGGGATCGCCGTATCGGGGCAGACCGTGTAGCAATCGCCGCAGGCCGTGCATTTCTCGGGGATGAACTCCGGATGCTCGAAACGGATGCCGGTCATGTCGCGGAAGTGCGACGATACGGCCGGCATCAGGGCCATGCTCATGAACGGATCCGCGGGCACCTGCTCACCCTGACCGGAGGCGTACATGCTGCCGGTCTGGGCCCAGAAACGGTGGATATCGGACGAGGCCGATTCGGATTCCGGCTGGCGCTTGACCATCGCGGGCACGGGGAGCGTGTTGCCGCCGGCTTTGGCGTCGGGACGTTCCTCGAGGTGCTTGTCCGTGACCTCGGTGATCTCCTCGAAGCCGCGGCGTACGACGCGCATGTTGTCTTCGACCACGCGCGCGCCCTTCGAGCCGAACTTGTGCTGCAGCTGGTCGCGGATCGCGTCCAGGAGCTTCTCGTCGCTCAGGCCGTGCTTCTCGAGCAGCGGCGAGGTCGCGAAGAACGCGCCCTGGAACGCGATACCCTGCATGCGCAGCTGCAGTTCGGGGTCCGTCGCCTCGTCTTTCGCGATCCTGAACGCGTCGAGATAGAACACGCGAATGTCGTTCTCGACGATCTGCTTGCGATAGCGCATCGGGATCGCCTGCCAGAATTCGTCGGCTGAGGGTGCGTCGCTCTGCATCACCAGCACGCCGCCCTGCTTGAGGCCGGCCAGCGCGTTGGTATGCCCGAAGACGTTCGGGTCCGGCGACAGCACGACGTCGACGTAGAAATACTCGCAGTTGATGCGGATCGGCTCGGGCGCCGCGGACAGGTAGTAGGACGTCGGCTGGCCTTTTTTCTCCGAACCGTATTTCGGATTCGCCTTGATGTGATAGCCGAGCAGCTCGTAGAGCGTCATCGCGAGGTTCTTGCCCGTCGTGATCGCGCCCCACCCGCCGACCGAGTGCATGCGCACCGTGATCGAGTCTTTCGGCATCAGGTTGGGGTTCTCGCTGCCGCGCAGCGCCAGGTCCGCAACCTCGGGGTAGGCGTCCAGCACCTGCTGGTTGTAGACCTCCTGCATCGGCGTCATCATCGATTTGCGCACGAAATCGATGGACAGATAGAACAGGCGCTTGTGCTTGCCGTCCGGCAGCATGTTCTCGATCGCGGCGACCACGCCCTCGGGCTGCAGGTCGCGGCTGCCCATGCCGAAGCAGCCGGAGAACAGTTCCGGCATGTCGTCCAGCTTCTGGTAGCTGTCGAGGTCCGGATACGGCAGGCCGTTCCTGCTGCGGCCGTTTTCGAGGGATTTGCTCAACGTCGCGCGGATCTCGCGCATCAGCGGCAGGTCTGCCGCCAGCGGCTGATCGGTGCGCTCGAGCACGGCGACGCCCTTGCGGCCCTTCAGCACTTTGCCGAGCAGGTCGCCCGGGAACGGCCGGAACATCAGGACGTTGACGACGCCCACCTTGACGCCGCGCTCCTCGCGCATCCAGTCGGCGACCGCCTCGGCCGTCGGGATGAGACTGCCCATGCCGACGATCAGGTAATCGGCGTCGTCGCAGCGGTAGGTCATGACGCGGTCGTACCGGCGCCCGGTCAGTTGCTCGAACTTGTCGAAGGCCTCTTCGCTGATGGCCTGCACGTGGTCGAAGAAATACGGCCGCTGCGCCGCGACGCTCTGCATGTAGGAATCCTGGTTCTGCACCGGGCCTGCGAGCACGGGGTCGTCCACGTCCCACATTTCGGGGATGCGGCGGCGTTTTTCGCCGTAGATGATCTTCTGCGCCGGCGTCGGCGTGTCGATGATGTCGTCGGGCCGTCCGAGGAACTCGGCAATCAGTTCGCGTTCCGGGATCATCAGCGATTCGATCAGGTGCGTCGTCAGGAAACCGTCCTGGCCGACGATGCCGGGCGTCAGCGCCTGTTCGGCAATGTAGTGCGACATGATGTTGAGGTCCGCCACGGCCTGCGCGTTCTTGGCCATCACCTGGAAGAACCCGGTGTCGTCGACGCAGTGGTAGTCGTCGTGCCCGGCGTGCACGTTCAGGGAAGCCTTGGTGATCGCGCGGCAGCCGATGTTCAGCACGTAGGTGAGGCGTTTGCCGACGGCCGCGTACAGATTCTCGTGCATGTAGGCGATACCCTGGCCGGACGAGAAGTTGGTCGCCCGCAGCCCGGTCATCGACATGCCCGCCGTCACGGAAGCCGCCGCATGCTCGCCTTCGGGCTCGATGAAGATCAACGGCCGGCCGGAAATATTGATGTGCCCCGCGGCGGCGGCCTCCGCCCAGAATTCGCCCATCTGCGTGGAGGGCGTGATCGGATAGGCGCCGGCGCCGTCGGACGATTCCCGCTCGCACATGATCGCAGCAGAATTGCCGTCCATCGCGGCTCGAGTGCCTGGATACTTGGGTGTCGATTTGGTCTTTTTCATGCTGGGATCCTTAGTAACTCAAGTCGCCGTTGCCTGGCGCGCACTCCGGCGGAGGATTTTCCTTGCGGCACGGCCGGTGACGGGTCCTTCGACCGGGTCGTACCACACGATCGCGCCGGTCGGGCAGCGATCGATCGAGTGCTTCGCGTCATGATTGCGGTTGTAGTCGACGACCGGCAGGTTGTCGACCATCGAGATCAGACCGTCCGGTGCATCGACCGCGCATCTGCCGCAGGCGTCGCAGCCCACGTCGCAGTCGTCGAGCACGGCATCGCCCTGTTCGAGGTTTTTGCACGCAACCCATAGCCGGTGGCTCACGGGGTGCAGAGAGAACAGATCCTTCGGGCATGCGTCGACGCAGTCGCCGCAGGCCGTGCACCGGTCCTCGATGACCACCGGTATGTCGTATTCGTTCATTACGATCGCGTCGAAGTCGCAAACGAGCTCGCAGTCGCCGAGACCGAGACAGCCCCAGAAACAGGCTTTGCCGCCGCCGGCGATCAGCGCGGCCCCGCGGCACGACCCGATCCCCTCGTAGCGGGCGCGATTTCGCGCCACGTTGATGCCGCCTGCGCAGGCCAGTCGCGCGACGACTTTTTCTTCCGCGCCGGCGTCCACGCCCAGAAACTCCGCGAGCAACTCGCGCTCTTCCTCGCTCATTACCGTGCATTTGCCGGGCAGCGCCGAACCGTCGACGATAGCCTCGGCAAGGCCCATGCAGCCGGGGTAGCCGCAGGCGCCGCAGTTCGTACCGGGCAACATGAGATTCGCCGCCTCGATACGGGGATCCTCGTCGACGTGCAAAACCCTGTGAGCCGCCACCAGCAGGGAGGCGAACACAAAGCTCAGCGCTACCAGCGTGAGTACGCCTGTCAACATGCGAGAGTCCTGAACCCGATTACCGTGGTGAATTCTATCGGCGGTGCAGTCAACCCACATTAGGGAAACCGCGTACTGAGTTGCGCTGCACACGGCCTAGCGTAACAGGCGAAACTAATGGGTGGACGGGCCGAAACCTTCAGGGGCGTCCGCGCATCTAAAGATCGTGTAATCTGTCCCCGATGGGCAGGTGCGGAGCTCCGGAATGTCCCTTGTGAACGAACTTCGGCGTCGGAACGTCTTTCGCGTCGCCGCCGCCTATCTCGTGGTAGGCTGGCTGCTGACCGAAGTCCTGACGACCATCCTCCCGGAGCTCGGCGCGCCCGACTGGGCGTCGCGCGCCGTCATCCTCATCTTCGCATTCGGCCTGATCCCGGCCGTCGTCCTGTCGTGGTTCTACGAGATAACCCCCGCGGGCATCAAGCGGGAGCAGGAAATCGACCGGGACCGTCCCGGGCAGGCGCGGGTCTCGCGGCGCAGCGATCAGGTCACGATCGGGGCGGTGATCGCGCTCATCGTCGTCGTCGGCCTGTTCAGCGCCCGCTACACGGCCGACGACGTCTCGCCCGACGCCGCCACGGCGAGCGCGACGTCGGTCGCCGTGTTGCCGTTCGTCAACATGTCGGACGACGACGACAACGAGTACTTCTCCGACGGCCTGACGGAGACCCTGCTGCACATGCTCGCCCAGGTCCCCGACCTCAAGGTCGCCGCAAGGACGTCGAGCTTCGCGTTCAAAGGCCGCAACGAGAGCATCCGGGAAATCGCACGAACGCTCGACGTCGCACACGTACTGGAAGGCAGCGTACAGCGTGCGGGGGACAGGGTGCGGATCACCGCGCAGCTGATACGCGCCAGCGACGGCTTTCACATCTGGTCCGAAGTCTACGACAAGACCTTCGACGACATCTTCGAGATACAGGACGAGATTGCCGGCAAGGTCGGCAACGCGCTGTCCATCTCCCTGCTGGGCGACGACGGCGCGGCGCGGTTCACGGGCATGACGACGGAAAACACGGACGCCTACGATCTCTACCTGCAGGCACGCAAGGCACGCGCTACGTATTCCTACGGCGGCCTGAAGGCCGCCGAGGACCTGCTCAAGGGTGCATTGCTGATCGACCCGGAATTCACCGACGCCAGGACCGAACTCGCGAGCAGCTACGTGCAGCAGTTCGAGACGGGACTGATGGACCAGCGTACGGCGATCGCCGAGATCATCGCGATGTCGGATCAGGCCCTCGCCGAACGGCCGGACGACCCGGTCGCGCAGTCCCTGTCCCTGTACGCCAAGGCGCTCGCCCTCGCGGCCCAGGGCGACCTCGAGGCGTTGCCGGACCTGATCGGCAGGCTCGAGGCCATCGTCGCGAGCGCGCCGTTCGAACTGGAGCCGCGCATCCTGCTGGTACGCGCTTACACGGGCCTGCAGCGGTTCGACGAGGCCCTGCCGGTCCTCCGCGGCGCCCTGTCACTGGATCCCCTCAACCCGGCCCTGCACTACGAACTCGGCACGGCCTACATGCGCCTCGAACGTTTCGGCGATGCCCGGCTGGCCTTCGAGGAATCCCTCCGGATCGAGCCGTCGCAGCCGAACACCTACACCAATCTCGGCTTGATCGCGTTGCAGGCCGGCGACGGCGTGACCATGGTGACGAACTTCCTGCGTGCGATCGAGGTCGATCCCAGGGACCACGAGTTGCCGGGCATGCTGGCGACGTTCCTGTACCGGCTCGGCCTCGCGGACGTCGCCGACGATTTTCGCGACCGCGTCATGGCGCTGGGGCCGACCAGCGCGGTCGCCTACCAGATCGGGTATGTGCGCGCGCAGGCCCGCGGGGACGAGCAGGCGAGCATCGCCGCGGCGCGCCGGGCCGTGGAAGACGACATCGAAGACCGGCGCTTCGCCTTCGGCGGCGCT
>JAKSCZ010000274.1 GCA_022360335.1 Pseudomonadota bacterium | reverse complement strand
CGCATCGTGATCGACACGCTGCGCGTCCGCCGCTCGCCGGCCGTTCCGAAGCCGAGTCGAATCTCCAGGGGTTCCTCGACGGCCACCCTGTCGGTCAGCGATTCGCGCAAATCGCCACGCATCTTCGCCACGTCGATCGCCTGGCTGCGGCCCGTCATACATCGGCTCCCTGGGAGTCCGGCGGGGCAGTATATCGTATCCGCGCGGCCTTCAGCCCGTAATGAGAATCGTTCGCAGAATCCTGAATCGCCGCGGCCGCCGGCCGCAGTGCGGGCGTTCGGAATTCTCGGCTAGAATGCGCGCCGTACCGCACCGACCTCTATCCAAGGAGACTCCGTTGAGCAAGCTCGCACGCCGCCAATTCCTTCAGTTGTCCGCCGTCGCCGCGGCGGGCGTCATCGTTGCGCCGGTTCGTGAGGCCGGGGCATCCGATCTGCCGCAGTTGTCCGAAGACGACCCGATGGCGAAGGCCATGAAGTACACCCACGACGCATCGACGGTCGACCCGTCGACGCGCAACAATCCCGCTGCCGACCAGACCTGCGCCAACTGCGCGCTGATTCAGGGCGACGACGGCGATGCGTGGCGTCCCTGCCAGATCTTCCCGGGCAAGGCCGTCGCCGCCAATGGCTGGTGCTCGGTCTGGGCGCCGAAAGCCTGACCCGCGCGGCGGCAAAACCGATGCAAGGAAAACGCCGGCTGAACGCCGGCGTTTTCATTTGTACAATGCGGGAGGGCCGGTTCGTGCTGCGCCCGTGCAAAGGAGACCTGCCGTGTTCGAAACCCTTCAGGCCGCGCCGGCCGACGCCATTCTCGGGCTGATAGCCGAGCACAGGAACGACCCGCGCCCCGAGAAGATCGATCTCGGCGTCGGCGTGTTCCGAACCGCCGAGGGCGAGACGCCCGTGCTCGACGTGGTCAAACGGGCCGAGCGGCGTATCGTCGACACGCAGGACAGCAAGGCCTATATCGGCACGGCGGGGGACCCGCAGTTCAACGCCGCGATGCAGGCCCTGACCTTCGGGGACGCGGTCGACGCCGACCGGGTGGGCACGATCCAGGCACCGGGAGGTTCGGGCAGCCTGCGCGTCGCCGCCGGCCTGATTTTGCGCGCGCGGCCCGGCGCGAAGGTCTGGGCCTCGGACCCGACCTGGGCCAACCACATACCGCTTCTCGGCGGCGCGGGGCTGGAACTCG
>JAKSCZ010000542.1 GCA_022360335.1 Pseudomonadota bacterium | reverse complement strand
GGAGATGCGCATTTCCTGCGCCTGGATGCAGGCGTCGCGATGCTGCTCGTCAGTCCGCCTTGTACAGGTGTACGTCCTGCTGCGGGAACGGGAACGAAATGCCGTCCTCGTCGAAGCGCTTCTTGATCGCCTCGGTCAGGCCGAAATAGACGCTCCAGTAATCCGCCGTCTTCACCCAGTAATTCGTGATGATGCTGTCCATGATCTGGCTGTTCGGCACGATGATCTGTTTGTTGTCGGGCGTCTTGAGGATCGTGGTCAGAATCTGTACCTGTTCGACACTGCCGCTGACGCCTGCAGCCTCGACGAAGTCGCCGACACGGTACGGCCGGAAAAGCACGATCAGGACGCCGGCGGCAAATCGAGGTTCTTGCCGAACGTGACGAGCGTGCCCGCATCGAGTCCGTGGTCCTTCCTGTTGGCCCGGAACGCCTTGTAGGCGATGTACTGGTATCCGCCGGGCCGTTCCTGTTAGCACGTCATACACGAGGATCGCCGGCGACTTGCGCCGGAAACTCGCATAAGCTCTTGATGCCGAAAATCTTACATGAAACCGTGGGGTTTTAGGCGAGCAGGGCGGCGGCCCAGGCGCCGAACACCAGTGCGACGGCGGCGGCGCCGGCGAGCAGCTGGACCCGTGGCGGCGCCGGCGTTCTGCCGAAAAACGTCAGCAGCATGCCCGTCCCGAAGCCGCAGACGAAACCCGTCAGGTGCGCCCCGACGTCCGTGTTCTCGTCTCCCGTGCCGGTGAACATCAGCAGTGCGAGTCCGCCGACAACGGGACCGAGCCGCGTCGACCAGCGCTCCTGTGCCATCAGGCGGCCGCGCCAGACATAGCCGGCCAGCAGGCCGAGGGTCGCGAAGACGGCCGTCGACGCGCCGACCGACCGGTGGGCCGACTCGAGAAGCAGCGTATTGGCGACGTTGCCGAGGGCGGCCGCGACAAGGACGGCGAGCCACGTGACGCCGGACCCGAGCAGGCGTCCCGCGAAGATACCGAAGAAGACGCCGAAGACCAGGTTCCCGAGCAGGTGACGCACGCCCGAGTGCAGCGTCAGAGCGGTTATCGTCCGCCACCATTCGCCGTCGCGGATCAGCGCGCCGTCGACGCGGCCTGCGCCGAACCAGTCCGCGCCGAAGAAGGAGTAGCCGGCCAGCCAGGCAACCGCACAGACGACGAGTACATAGCCGACGACGCCCGGCAGGGCGTCCTCGTAGACGACGGGCTTGCGCGCCCGCGGCCCGGGAGGCGGGTTTTCGTCCTCGTAGAGCCTGAGTTCCTCGACGGCGGCGGCCGAGTGCTCCGCCGGCACGACGAGTGCGCAGGTCGGCCCGTCGTCGACGAGGCGATGCGGAATCTGCGCGGATGCGAGGACGAGCGCACGATCGGAACACTGCCGCCGATTGCGGCTCTCGAACACGACGCGCGGGTCTTCCATCGATTCAGCTTAGCAGGATTGCGGTAAGCTAATGTCGAGTTCCGGGGACCGTATGAGAAAAATAACCGCCATCGTCATCGCATCTTTGCTCGCATCCGCGGCGCCGGCCGAGGTCACGGATTCGGCAACGAACGGGTTTACGACGGTCAGCGAAACGATCGTCGACGCCGGTCGCGCCAGGGTATGGACCGGCGCACTGCAGATCGGTGGGTGGTGGAACTCGGATCACACGATCTCCGGCGACGCGTCGAGGCTGAGTATCGACCCGACGCCGCAGGGCTGCTTCTGCGAGACACTCGGGGAACAGGCCGGTGTCGTGCACCTGACCGTGACGTCCGTGATGCCGACCGTGATGCTGCGCATGACGGGCGGGTTGGGACCGCTCGGTCTCCGGGGCGTCGCGGGCAACATGATCTGGGAGTTCGAGGACGCCGAGAAAGGAACGCGGGTCCGTTTTTCGTATGCGGTCGGCGGCTACATGGACGGCGGCCTGGACCCGGTGGCCGGCGCCGTCGATACGGTCATCGCCGAAGCGTTACGGCGGTTGAAGTCCTACGTCGAAACCGGCAGCCCGGAGTCCGGAACCGTTGAGTGAGCCGTCCTTTGCCAGGCCGTCGTCGACGGTTGTCCTCGTCAGGCCGGGTCCGGCCGAACCCGAGGTCTTCATGGTGCGGCGGCACGAACAATCGGCATTCGGCGCCGCGTACGCGTTTCCGGGCGGTGTCGTCGATCCGGAGGATCGCGCCGTCCACGAACGGTGCCGGGGCGTCAGCGCGCGCCTCGCGGACGCGAAGCTCGGCGTGAACAGCAACGGCCTCGATTACTACAGCGCCGCCATCAGGGAGCTGTTCGAGGAGTCCGGCGTGCTGCTGGCGGACCCGGACGCCGTCGTCGAAGGTCCGCAGGCGGCGCGCGATGCGCTCAACGACGGCAGCGACAACTGGGCGGATCTCGTGAGGCGCAATCAACTGGAACTGCGCTGCGACGAATTGCACTACGTCAGTCACTGGGTGACGCCGCCGGAACGGGCCAGGCGCTACTCGACGCGTTTCTTCGTAGCGGCGCTGCCGTCCGGGCAGCGGGCCGGCCATTGCGGCGGCGAACTGACCGACTCCCGATGGAGAACGGCGCGCCAGGTACTCAGGGCGGGCCGGGCCGGCAAGGCCGTCCTGCATTTCCCGACGATCAAGACGCTCGAGAGCGTGGCGCGCCACGAGACCTTCGACGCACTCATGGACTGGGCCGCTTCGAGTGCGGACTGGGGCGTGACGACGATGGCGCCGGCGATCGTCGAGCGGGACGGCAAGAAGGAGATCGTCTTGCCGGGCGACAGGGACTACCCGGGAACGAAATCGTGACCGCCTTCGGCCCGGCCATGGCGCCCTTCGCGCAACTCGGGCCCGGCATTCGCCGCATCGTCGCGCCGAATCCGTCGATGATGACCGGTCCCGGTACCAACACCTACCTGTTCGGCGACGGAGAAGTCGCCGTGCTGGACCCGGGGCCCGTCATCGAAAGCCACCTCGAGACGATCGAGCGCATCGCCGATGCGCCGATCCGCTGGGTGCTCGTCACGCACACCCACCCGGACCATTCGCCGGCAGCGAAGGTGCTGGCGGAACGCACCGGCGCCGAGCTACTGGGCCGTTCCGCGCCCGAGGGCGCGCACCAGGATGCGAGTTTCGTCCCCGACCGGGTACTTGCCGATGGCGACAGGCTCGAGACGGACGAGTTCGTGCTGGAAGCGATCCGCACGCCCGGTCACGCGTCGAACCACATTTGCTACCACGATGCCGGCAGCGACTGGTTGTTTACCGGCGACCACGTCATCGACGGCTCGACCGTCGTCATCGATCCGCCCGACGGCAAGATGAAGCAGTACCTCGAGTCGCTGCACCGCGTGAAGGCGATGGGGTGCTCGGCCCTGGCGCCGGGGCACGGCGAATTGATCGACGATCCCGGGCGCGTCCTCGACTGGCTCATCGGCCATCGACTCGAGCGCGAGCGCAGGGTCATCGCGGCATTGCGCGAGAACCCGGGCCTGTCGACGCACGAGCTCGTACCGC
>JAKSCZ010000018.1 GCA_022360335.1 Pseudomonadota bacterium | reverse complement strand
GAGCTTCGACCGCGAACTCGACGTCTCGACGGTCAACGCCGGTACTTTCCTGCTCGAGGGGAGCGGCGGCGACGGCAACTTCGACGACGGCAACGAGACGGCGATTACGGCCGCCGCAATCACGACACCGGCGATGAACCCGATGAGCGCGACGTTCGACCTGACGGGCGTCGCGCTGGCCGACGATACGTATCGCGTGCGCCTGCTCGGCGACGGCGGCTCCGTCATCCTCGACCTCGACGCGAACGCCCTCGACGGCGAGTTCTCGGGCAGCTTCCCCTCGGGCGACGGCGTCCAGGGCGGCGACTTCGAAGCCACGTTCACGCTGACGACGGCGACGGCCGGGCCGACGCTCGACGAGCTCCAGGCCGCCGTCTTCGGCCCGACCTGCGCCACGGCAGGCTGCCACACGGGACCGACGGGCAATGTGCTGCCGGGCGGCATGGACCTGACCGACGCAGACGCGAGCTTCAATGCTCTCGTCGGTGTGACCAGCATTCAGGAACCGTCGCTGTCGCGCGTCGCGGCCGGCGACCCCGACAACAGCTACCTCGTGCAGAAGGTCGAGGGCACGGCGTCGACCGGTGCACGCATGCCGCTCGGCCGTCCGGCGCTCGATCAGTCGACGATCGACGACATACGCCGGTGGATTTCCGACGGCGCGAACCGTTGAGCGAGGCGCCGGGCGTGACGACATCGGTCAGGGCCCTTGCGGGAGTGTGCGTTGCGCTGCTCGGCCTGTGGACGTCCGCGGCGACCGCCGAGCCTTACCTCGCCGTGGCCGAGGGATTACATTGTTCCGCATGCCACAGCCATCCGGGCGGCGGCGGCAAACGCAACGTCTACGGCAATGCCTACGCCCAGGGCGAACTGCCGGCGACGCGCATCGGCAATACCGACGCACCGCTCTGGACCGGCGAGCTCAACCGCCGGTTCTCGATCGGCGGCAACCTGCGCGCCGGTTACCGCTTCGAAGACATCCCGGACCGGTCCGCCTCGTCGGGGTTCGACGTCAACAAGGCGACCGTCTATCTCGAGGCGACGCTGATACCGGGACGTCTCGGCGTCTACGTGGACCAGCAGGTGGCGCCCAGCGCGAGCATCAACCGCGAGGCTTACGTGCGTCTGACGAGCGCCGGCGGCAGGTGGTCTCTCACCGGCGGCCAGTTCTTTCTGCCCTACGGGCTGCGCCTGCAGGACGACACGGCGTTCGTGCGCCTCGCGACGGGCACCAACTTCACCAACCCGGACCGAGGCATGCAGCTCGGCTACGAGTCGGGTCCGTGGTCGGCGATCGCATCCGTGACCAACGGCTCGGGCGGCGGCGGCGAAACGGACAAGGGGAAACAGTTCAGTCTGATCAGCGCGTTCGTGCGGCCCCGATGGCGTGTCGGCCTGAGCGCGAGCGTCAACGACGGCGACGGCGGCGATCGCGAGATGGCCGGGTTGTTCGCGGGGCTGCGCACCGGCCCGATCGCCTGGCTTGCCGAGGTCGACCTCGTTGCCGACGACGCCGGTCCGGGCGGGACGCGCGGTGCGCGCGCCGGTCTCGTCGAGGCCAACTGGATGCCGCGCCGGGGGCACAACGTCAAGTTCAGCTACGACGTGCTCGACCCCGATGACGACGTGTCCGAAGACCACGAGGTACGCTACAGCCTGCAGTGGGAATACTCGCCGGTGCAATTCCTGCAGGGTCGCCTCGGCGTCCGGGTGTACGACGGCCCGCCCGGGGACGCCCGCGCGAACCGCGACGCGCTGTTCGCCGAGTTGCACGGGTATTTCTGACCGGCCGCGCAGCGGCCGGGGAAGCGAGCGCCGTGAACGGACGATCCCGGACGTTCCTCAATCGACGACCCGGGTCGCAGCCTGCGAGTAGTGGCTTTCGACACTTGCGGAGTTGTAGGCCGTCGCGACGAATTCATACGTCCCGGGCGAGAGGTTTTCGACAACGTAGGTCGTGACGCTCGGATTGTCGATCGTCACCGAATCCGTGTAGTTGCCCGGCGTCGTGCCCCAGTAGAGCCTGTAGCCGGAAAGATCGGTCAATGCCGTTCCGTCCTCGTTCTCCGTCGGGGCAGTCCAGTCCAGGGTCGTCGAACCGTTGCTGATCGCCTCGACGGAGATCGAGAACGCCGGGAGAGAGACGGCGGCGGCGTCATCGGATACGGAAATGACGATGTTCGAGTAGAGACCGACGTCCCCCAGCGTCGGATCGCCGGACAGGCAGCCGTTCGACGTCTCGAAGCCCGCCCAGGAGGGCTTGCCGGAAATCGAGAACGTCAGGCCGTCGCCGTCGGCATCGCTTGCCGAGGGCGTGAACGAGTACGTGTCGCCGATGGTCACTCCGGTGGGCGGCGATCCGGAGATCCGGGGTGCCGCGTTCCCGCCGTCGCCGGAATCCGTCGAAGCCAGGAAGGAAATGTCTGCCCCGTCGCCGGAAAGGCAGCCGCCGAGGATGAGTGCCGTAAACAGCGCGGTCGCCGAATTGCGTTTCCACGTAACGCGAACATGTGTCTTCATGGTGTTGCTCCAGCCTGGTGTCAGGCGGGCAACCCAGTCGAAAGTATCGGCTTATGTAAACGAGTTCTGCGCGCCGCAAATGACGGCCGCCGTCTCGCTCATCAACACTGGTAGCCCCGCTGTCATAGGCACATGCCCGTAGACCGGTGGCTTTGCGTCACAATCTTTCGATTGGTTTGCCCTTGTCAGTTGTCGGTGTGGAGTAGTCGTTAGTCCTTGTCGCTGTGAATGCAATCCCTTATCCCGACAATACCATTTCGGCGGAAAGATGAAACCTGTCGGGATTCGGCGACGGACAGCTTATGTTGAATGGGCCGGTTTCGGCTTCTCGCGGCACGGAATCAACGGCCGCCGGGCGCACGATTCAAAGCGACCTCGAACTCGCGACGATACCGCCGTCCACGGGGATGACCGCGCCCGACACGTAAGCCCCCGCCCTCGACGAGAGATAGATGGCAATGCCCGCCATGTCGGCCGGCTCTCCCCAACGCTTGAGCGGTACTCGACGCCGGATGTCCTCGCCCATGGTCTTCGCGATGCCCGCCGTCATCTTGCTCGGAAACGGCCCGGGCGCAATCGCGTTCGCCGTGATGTTCCGTTCGGCCAGGTGCGCGGCCAGGGTCCGTGTCAGGTGATGGACGGCGGCCTTGCTCGGCCCGTAGGAGTAGGTACCGAGCCCGCTGACGTTGAGCCCGTCGACCGAGCCGACGTTGATGATACGCGACGGGTCCTCGGCCGACGCCGCGGCCTCGAGCAGCGGCAGCAGGGCGCGGGTCAGGAAGAACGGCCCTTTGACATTGACGTCCATGACCTTGTCCCAGCCGCTCTCGGGAAACTCCTCGATGCTCGCCCCCCAGTTGGCCCCGGCATTGTTGACCAGAATGTCGAGCCGGGACTCCCGCCGCCCGATCGTATCGGCGAGCGCTGCGATACCGCCGGCTGTCGAGATATCCGCCGGGATCGAGACGCACTCGCCCTGCTCCGACAGGCGCGCGGCCGTCGCATCGCAGGCTTCCGCCTTGCGCGCCGATATATAGGTCCTGACGCCGTGGGCGACGAACCCCCCGGCGATCATCTCGCCGATGCCGCGCGAGCCGCCGGTGACCAGCGCGACTTTCCCCGACACATCGAACAGGTTTTCCATGGCCGAATACTAACCCTTTCATTACAATGGTAGCTTACACAAAAAGAACCATCCGCATCCGGAGCGACAAATGAAAGGCGACGTTACCGTCATCGAGCACCTCAACAAGGTCCTCAAAAACGAACTCACGGCCATCAACCAGTATTTCCTGCATTCCCGCATGTTGAAAGACTGGGGACTGACAAAGCTCGGCGACCACGAGTACAAGGAGTCGATCGACGAGATGCGGCATGCGGACGGCCTCATCGAGCGCATACTGTTCCTCGAAGGGCTGCCGAACCTGCAGGATCTCGGCAAGCTCCGTATCGGCGAAAACGTGCCCGAGATGCTGCAATGCGACCTGGAACTGGAACTCGACGCAATCCCGGACCTGCGCGCGGCGATCGCCTACTGCGAGACACACAAGGACTACGTCAGCCGCGACCTGTTCGACACGATCCTGAAGTCGGAGGAAGAGCATGTCGACTGGCTGGAGACCCAGCTCGAACTCATCGACAAGCTCGGGCTCGAGAATTACCTGCAGAGTCAGACCTGAAACCCGCGCCGCGCCGCTGATCCGCCGTCGCAATCGAGCGACAGGAGCAAGCATCCGGATATCCGCGGCTTAGCCGCACTACGTAATGGGGTTTCGCCGGAACTGTCGGGAATCGGCGACAGATTTCCGGTTGTCGGCGCCGGCCGCCGGCCCGGCCTTGCGCTAAGCAATTGCCCATCCACGAATAATCCTGATTGGCACGCCGTTTGCAATGCGATGTGTGACGAGCGCACTTGCTTTGAGGCGTGTTTAGGGTTATTCGTGACCGTACTGAAAAAGGCAAACCTGCCGAAAGGCAGGGACGCAAAGCAACCGGTCTAAGGGTCTGACCTAGGACAGCGGAGCCGCCAGGAACTCGTCGAGCGTCAATCGACGTCTCGAGTCTTCTGTCCGATTCCGGAACAGCCTCTGAAAGCCGGTAGCGCCGCACCTTTTTCTGCAATGGATTTGCGGATGCGGGCCCCACTGTTGGCGGGCCCGAAGAGGATGAAAACAAAGTCTGGTTTTAAGCCAGCGTACTGACTGTGAGAGGAACAGATGCGGACCGTCATACCGGCCATTGTGGCCGGAACGTTACTGTGTGGTTGCCTGGAGAAACAGCAAGCCGACTTCGACGGGGACGTAGCTTCGGCCCAACCGGGAAATTCGGCGCCGACTATCTCGGGAACGGCCCCGGCGTCGGTCAAATTCGGGAACAACTACTGGTTCCGGCCGAGCGCATCCGACCCGGACGGCGACAAGTTGACGTTCGAAATACAAAACCTGCCCAGATGGGCGACCTTCGAG
>JAKSCZ010000359.1 GCA_022360335.1 Pseudomonadota bacterium | reverse complement strand
GATCGAGTACGTGAGGCAGGCGCGCCGCGCCGTGCCCCAGTGGACCGTCCCGGGCGGCAGGTACAGGACGTCGCCTTGCTGCGCCGAATAGGCGTCGCCGCCCGCGAACTCGCGCGTCAGTGCGAGATCGCTGCTGGCCGCGGGGTCGTCTTCTACGCCGTCGAGCGTGATGCGCCATTCGCGCACACCGGTTCCCTGGCACAGAAACACGTCGTAGTGATCGCGATGAGGGCCGACGCCGCCTCCCGGCGCCGCGAAACTCACCATGAGATCGTCGATACGCCAGTCCGGAACGAACGGGACGAGATCGAACAGCCGCCGGAAGTCGGGCAGGTGTTTTTCGACGTCGTGGCCGAGCAGGGCCCAGTCGCGCCGCGGCAGTGCGGCGAGATACGCCCCGTCGAACGGGCCGCTTTGCGCAGAGTAGGTCGTACGCTCGCCGCCGCGGTCGGTGAACACGATGCGCGACTCGACGTCGTCGAGCGTGGACAGCCACGCGAGTTGGTTGCGCGTGATGGACGGACGCAGGCGCGGCGCAGCCTGCGGAATGAACAGCGGTTCTTTTTGCCAGTGGCGATCGAGAAACTGCCCGGCCGAGCCCGCGAGTTTCAGCATCGCCGCGGGCTCAGATGTCGCGGGCCTGTTTTTCGGCGAGGCCGATGTAGGTCGCGGGCGTCAGCTCGAGCAGGCGTTTCTTCTCCGCTGCGGGGATCTCGAGCGTGCCGATGAACTCCCGGATCACATCCTTCGTCACGGCCTGGCCGCGGGTCAGCGCCTTGAGTTTCTCGTAGGATTCCGGGATGCCGTAACGGCGCATGACGGTCTGCACCGCTTCGGCGAGCACTTCCCAGGCCGCGGACACGTCCGCGCGGATCGCTTCCTCGTCGACCTGCAGTTTGCCGATCCCCTTGAGAAGCGACTGCAGCGCGATGATCAGGTACCCGGCCGCGACGCCGAGGTTGCGCTGCACCGTCGAGTCGGTCAGGTCCCGCTGCCACCGCGAGATCGGCAGTTTCTCCGCGAAGTGACTCAGCAGGGCATTCGCCAGACCGAGGTTGCCCTCGGCGTTCTCGAAGTCGATCGGGTTGACCTTGTGCGGCATCGTCGACGAGCCGACCTCGTCCTGCGTGACTTTCTGCCTGAAGTAGCCGAGCGAGACATAGCCCCAGACGTCGCGGGCAAAGTCGATCAGCACCGTGTCGTACCGTACGAGCGCATGACAATACTCGGCCGTCCAGTCATGCGGCTCGATCTGCGTCGTGTAGGGATTCGGCTGCAGCCCGAGAGATTCGATGAAGCCGTGGCTGACCGCCGGCCAGTCGACGCCGGGATAGGCGATCGCGTGTGCGTTGTAGTTGCCGACCGCGCCGTTGAACTTGCCCAGAATCTCGACGGCCGCGAACTGCTTCTCGGCACGCTCGAGGCGGGCCGCCACGTTGGCGATTTCCTTGCCGAGGGTCGTCGGGCTCGCCGTCTGGCCGTGGGTCCGCGACAGCATCGGCACGGCGGCGTGTTCGCGCGCCATGTTCCTGAGTTTGTTCCGCAGGTCGCGCATGACCGGCACGAGCGCGTCGCTGCGCGCGGCGCGCAGCATCAGCGCGTAGGACAGGTTGTTGATGTCCTCCGACGTGCAGCCGAAATGCAGGAAATCCTTGAGCGGCTGCGTTTCGGGACCGTCGCCGAGCTTCTCGCGGATGAAGTACTCGACGGCCTTGACGTCATGATTCGTCGTCGCCTCGAGCGCCTTGACGCGTTCGGCATCGTCGAGCGAGAACGCATCGACGATGTCGTTGAGCACGTCCTTCATCACGGACGAGAGCGGGCCGAGTTCGCCGATGTCGCTCCGGTCGGCCAGCCATTGCAGCCAGCGGACCTCGACGAGGACGCGGTGCCGGATCAGGCCGTACTCGCTGAAGATGTCGCGGAGGCCGCCGACCTTGTCGGCATAGCGGCCGTCGGCGGGCGAGAGGGCTCTCAGGGTCGGGACTTTCATGTAGTTCTAGACTTGCGCGCGCAAAGCGCGAATCATACACCTTCCGAGACGACAAGACGGGCGCCGGACGCGCCCGACGGAGCACTACCCGCCATGAACACGAAGGCCTACCGGATCGAACACGACAGCATGGGCGAACTGCAGGTGCCCGAGGACGCCCTCTGGGGAGCACAGACGCAGCGCGCCGTCGACAACTTCCCGATTTCCGGCCTGGCGATGCCCCGGCAGTTCATCGCGGCGCTCGGACTGGTCAAATGGGCCGCGGCGGGCGCCAATGCCGAGCTCGGCCTGATCAAGAGCGAGATCGCAATTGCTATTCAGAAGGCTGCGCTGGCCGTGGCCGACGGCGAGTACGACGCGCATTTCCCGGTCGACGTGTTCCAGACGGGGTCGGGAACGAGTTCCAACATGAATGCGAACGAGGTGATAGCGCACATCGCCACCGGGGCGACGGGTTCGGAGGTGCATCCGAACGATCACGTCAACATGAGCCAGAGCAGCAACGACGTCATTCCGACGGCAGTGCACGTCTCCGCCGCCGTCGCGATCGACGAGACGCTGCTGCCGGCGCTGAAACACCTGTCCGCGACGCTGGAGGCGAAAGCCGGGGAGACGCAGGACGTCGTCAAGACGGGCCGCACCCACCTGATGGACGCCATGCCCGTAACGCTGGGCCAGGAGATCGCCGCCTGGCAGCATCAGGTCGACCAGGGGATCGAGCGCATCGCCGGTTCGCTGCCGCGCCTGACGGCGCTCGCGCAGGGCGGTACGGCGGTCGGTACCGGCATCAACGCACACCCGAAATTCGGCGCGAAGGTCGCCGTTCTGCTGGGCGAGAGGACCGGCCTGCCGTTCACGGCGGCGGAGAACCGGTTCCAGTCGCTGAGTTGCCAGGATGCGGCCGTCGAGATGTCCGGCCAGCTGCGCACCCTGGCGGTCAGCCTGACCAAGATCGCCAACGATCTCCGTTGGATGAACTCGGGCCCGCTGGCCGGCTTCGGCGAGATCGCCCTGCCGGCGCTGCAACCCGGATCGAGCATCATGCCCGGCAAGGTCAACCCGGTGATTCCCGAGGCCGTCGCGATGGTCGCGGCGCAGGTCATCGGCAACGACACGACGATCACGATGGGCGGGCAGTCGGGTAACTTCCAGCTCAACGTCATGCTGCCGGTGGTCGCGTACAACCTGTTG
>JAKSCZ010000167.1 GCA_022360335.1 Pseudomonadota bacterium | reverse complement strand
GTCAACCGCGCCGACGACGAGGCTGCGAAACGCAGCAGGCACTGCGGCCGCGTCGTCAGTTTCGGGCTCGACGTTCCCGGGGAGGGACAGTACGGCATTCGTGACGACGCAAAGGAGAAATACCTGGCATGCGGCGACGTGCTGCTGTTGTCGGTCCGCGACCTCAGGTTGTACGGCCTGCACAACCAGCTCAATGCGCTTGCCGCACTCGCGGCCGGCGACCTGATCGGCCTCGACACCGGCGCCATGCTGCAGGTCCTGGTCGAGTTCCCCGGCTTGCCGCACCGCATGCAGTTCGTCGCCCGCATCGGCGCTGTCGACTACGTCAACGATTCGAAAGCGACCAACGTCGCGGCAGCGGTCGCGTCGGTCGATTCCGTCGAGGGCATGCTCGTTCTGATCGCGGGCGGCGACGGCAAGGGCGGCGACTTCTCGGAGCTTGCCGAGGCCGTGGGAGGCAAGCTTCGCGGCGCTGTCCTGATCGGCAAGGATGCACAGAAGATCGCCCTCGCACTCGACACCGCGATGCCCGTGGAATTCGCCGAGAACATGGAATCGGCCGTGCACATGGCGGCGACGTGCGCCGAATCGGATGACACGGTACTGCTGGCGCCTGCGTGCGCGAGCCTCGATCAGTACGACAGCTACATGGCGCGGGGCGACGCGTTCATCGAAGCCGTCGGGGGTCTGAAGCGATGAGCAACGGCACCCGATCGGCCACGTTCCCGTTCCCTGCGCGCCTCAAGACCGAGCTGCGGCTCGACCCCGCATTGCTCGGCATCGTCGGCGCACTCCTTCTCGGCGGCTTCGTGGTCCTCGCATCGGCATCGATTTCGATCTCCGACAACGCGACGGGCAACCCGTTCTTCTACCTGCAACGCCAGTCCGTGGCAGCCGTCATCGGGCTTGCGGGGGGCACTGCGTGCCTGTTCGTCCCGATGCAGCTGTGGCGGAACGTCGGCCCGCTCATGCTGCTCGCCGGCGCGGCTCTGCTCGTGATCGTCCTGATCCCGGGTGTCGGCTACGAAGTCAACGGTGCGCGGCGCTGGGTGCGGGCCGGCATCATAAACGTGCAGGTTTCGGAGCCCGCACGCCTCTGTTTCCTGATCTACCTGGCGGGCTACCTCGTGCGCCGCAGCAAGGCGGTGCGCGAGACGTTCACGGGCTTTCTGTGGCCGATGCTGGTATTCACGCTGGCCAGCGCGTTGCTGCTCAGGGAGCCGGATTTCGGTGCGGCGATCGTGCTGATGGCAACGGCGCTCACGATGCTGTTCGTCGCCGGGGCGCGCATCCGCGACTTCGCCGTGTTCTTCGGCGCGGCCGTGTTCGCGATGGCGGCGCTCGCGATTACCTCGCCGTATCGCCTGAAACGCCTGACCGGATTCCTCGACCCCTGGTCGGACCCCTACGATTCGGGCTTTCAGCTGACGCAATCGCTCATCGCGATCGGTCGCGGCGAATGGTTCGGGGTCGGCCTCGGCGACAGCGTGCAAAAGCTCTTCTACCTTCCCGAAGCCCACAACGATTTCATTTTTGCCGTGTTTGCCGAAGAGTTCGGCCTGCTCGGTTCACTGGTTCTGATCGCGCTGTTCCTGGCATTCCTCTGGCGCATCTTCAGGCTCGGCACTCGCGCACACGATGCCGAGCGTTTCTTCGAAGCCTACCTGGCCATCGGCCTCGCTACCTGGCTGGGGCTGCAGGCGTTCATCAATGTCGGCGTAAACATGGGCCTGCTGCCCACCAAGGGCCTGACCTTGCCGCTGATCAGCTACGGCCGCAGCAGCCTGATCATCACGATGGTCTGCATCGGGCTCCTGCTGCGTATCCACCACGAGCTCGCGGTCGATGCGAAGCCCGTCAACCGCAAGCGAGGTCGCGGCGGGAAATGAGCGTGCGGCCGATAATGATCATGGCGGGCGGCACGGGCGGACACGTGTACCCGGCGCTCGCCGTGGCGCGTGCGCTGCAGGCCGCCTCGCGCGACGTCGTCTGGCTCGGCACGCGCCGCGGTCTCGAATCGCGGGTGGTGCCGGCCGCGGGCATCGATATCGAGTGGATCAGCGTCAGGGGCCTCAGGCGCAAGGGCGCCGTGGCGATGCTGACCGCGCCGATTCAGCTGGGCCGGGCGCTGCTCCAATCGCTCGCCGTCATTCGCCGCCGCCGTCCCGCCGCGGTGCTCGGCATGGGCGGCTTCGTCAGCGGACCGGGCGGCGTCGCCGCCTGGCTGACGCGCCGTCCGCTCGTCATCCACGAGCAGAACGCCGCTGCGGGCCTGACCAACCGTCTTCTGGCGCGTCTTGCCCGGGTTGTGCTTCAAGCCTTCCCGGGCAGTTTTAATTCCGACGTCGGCGCGAGAACCGTCGGCAATCCGGTCCGCGAGGCGATCGCGGCCGTGCCGCCGCCGCAGGAGCGTTACGCGGCGCGACGGGGTCCGTTGCGCGTCCTCGTGCTCGGCGGCAGCCAGGGCGCCCTGGCATTGAACGAGGCGGTCCCGGCCGCCCTGGCGCTGCTCGACGCGGACGTCCGACCCGACGTGCGGCACCAGTGCGGTGAGCGCACGCTCGACGTCGCGAGACGGGTATACGACGAGCACGGCGTCGACGCCGAAATCACGCCGTTCATCGACGACATGGCCGGCGCCTACGCCTGGGCGGATCTCGTCATCTGCCGCGCGGGCGCGCTGACGGTCGCCGAGCTCTGCGCCGTCGGCGTCCCTGCGCTGTTCGTCCCGTACCCCGCCGCCGTCGACGACCACCAGACGGCCAACGCGAGGCCGATGGCCGAAGCCGGTGCGGCGACGATCGTTCCCGAAAGCCGTCTGACCGACGTTTACCTCGCGGACCTGCTGCGCGACTGGCTGCCGTCGCGTGCCGGCCTGCAACGGCGCGCCGTCCGGGCGCGCGGTCTTGCCAACCCGGATTCGCTGAGCCGGATTTCGAAGGTCTGCCTCGAGCAGGCGGGAGCGTTCGCATGAACAAACGCATGCGGCGCATCCATCGCGTCCACTTCGTCGGCATCGGCGGCTCCGGCATGTCGGGTATCGCCGAAGTCATGCTGAGCCTCGGCTACGCGGTGCAGGGTTCCGATCTCAAGGCCGACAAACAGACGAAGCGCCTCGAGAACCAGGGCGCCACCGTGTTCGTCGGCCACGCCGCCGGGCACATCCGGGACGCGGACGCCGTGGTCGTTTCCAGCGCGGTCGATGAAGCCAACCCCGAAGTCGCGGCGGCCCGCGAGAAACGCCTACCTGTCGTCAGTCGCGCCGAGATGCTCGCCGAACTCATGCGATTCCGCTATTCGATCGCGGTCGCCGGGACGCACGGCAAGACCACGACCACGAGCCTCGTCGCGAGCGTTCTCGCCGAGGGCGGCCTGGACCCCACGTTCGTCATCGGCGGCCGGCTCAAGAGCGCCGATGCCAATGCGCGCCTCGGCGAAGGCGATTATCTCGTCGCCGAAGCCGACGAAAGCGATGCGTCGTTCGTGCACCTGAAGCCGATGCTGTCGATCGTCACCAACATCGATGCCGAACACATGTCGACTTACGACGGCGATATCGAAAAGCTGAAGTCCGGTTTCGTCGAGTTCCTGCACAACCTGCCTTTCTACGGCCTCGCCGTCGTGTGCACGGACGATCCGGGCGTCAACGCGATCCTCGACGACATCGGGCGATCGGTGACGACTTACGGGACCAACGAAGACGCCGACGTCCGGGCGGTGAACGTCGAATTCCACGAAGAGGTCACGTCGTTCGACGTGGTGAGACGCGGGGACGCCCGGCGCCAGCGCGGGGACGCAGCCGACGCTACGTCCCCAATGCACGTGGCGTTGCGTCTTCCCGGCATCCACAACGTCAGGAACGCGCTCGCAGCGATTGCCGTCGCGGACGAATTGCAGATCGGCGATGCCGCCGTCGTCGCCGCGCTCGAGGAGTTCGAGGGCATCGACCGGCGCTTCCAGACCCTCGGCGACGTGCGGACGAAGAGCGGCAAGGTCCGGATCGTCGACGACTACGGCCACCACCCGACCGAGATCGCCGCGACGCTGGCGGCCGCGAAGTCGGCGTACCCGCAGCGGCGCGTCGTTCTCGTGTTCCAGCCGCACCGGTATACGCGCACGCGCGATCTCATGGACGACTTCGCGACCGTGCTGTCCGATGCGGACGCGCTCGTACTGCTCGAGGTTTACGCGGCGGGCGAAGAGCCCGTCGCGGGCGCCGACGGGCGGACGATGGCGCGCGCCGTGCGTACGCGGGGCGTCGTCGACCCCGTTTTCGTCGACAAGATCGACGATCTCGCGGCCGTGCTTGCCGATGTGCTCGAAGACGGCGATCTCGTGCTGACGATGGGCGCCGGCGACATCGGCGCCTGTGCGCAGGCGCTCCCCGATCTGCTCGGCGACGGCCCGTCGCTCAAGGTGCATTCATGACGGCGCCGGCGACGGACAGGGGTGTGCAGGGCGTGCTTCGGCGCGGCGAGCCGATGAGCCGGCACACGTCGTGGCGCGTGGGCGGCCCGGCCGAGCTGTTTTTCGTGCCCGCGAGTATCGAGGACCTCGCGAGCTTTCTGGCGGACCTGGACGGCGACACGCCGGTTCTCTGGCACGGCGTCGGCAGTAACCTGCTCGTCCGCGACGGGGGCATCCGCGGCGTCGTCGTTTCGGCGGCGAGGATGCTGCGCGACCTCGAACAGATCGACGGCTACACGGTCCGCGCGGGCGCGGGACTGC
>JAKSCZ010000368.1 GCA_022360335.1 Pseudomonadota bacterium | reverse complement strand
CGAACGCGCGCGTCGAATCGACCCGGATGGACACGACGCCCGACGAGATGCGCTCGAGCGTCTCGGTCCACTCGGTATCGTCCGCCCCGATTGCCGGGGCTCCCAGCGCCAATGCGGCCAGAGCCGCGAAAATCCTGCCGTATCTCATGTGGTTCCCGCTTGCTGCTGGAGTTCGGGGGAGATAAGGGACAGTTACCTTATCTCCGCCGAACTTCGACTGTATCGAAGCGCAGAAGCTCCGTGGAGATAAGGTAACTGTCCCTTATCTCCCCCGAACGCTCTATTTCAGCAGAATCAGGCGTTTGTGGCGAATACGCAGGTCACATCGGGCAAGCGTCGCGGCGGTTTCGGGTGACCGTCGGCGTGACGGAGTCAATCGGGCCGGTAGCGCAGGTCCAGCTCCCGCGCGGCTTTCACATCGTCGAGACGCCGCACCGGCATCGTATAAGGCGCCTCCTTGTACTCGACGCCGTCTTCTTTCGCCGCTCTCGCGATCTCGATCATCGCCGCGACGAAGTTGTCCAGCGTCTCCTTGCTCTCGGTCTCCGTAGGCTCGATGAGCAGGCACTCGGGGACGAGCAGCGGGAAATAAGTCGTCGGCGCGTGGAAATTCCGATCCAGCAGTGCTTTCGCGACGTCCATGGCCGTCAGATTGACCTCCCTTGCCTCGTGCCTGAGCGTTACGATGAACTCGTGGCTGGCCCGGCGGCGCGGGAACGCGAGCTCGAAACCGGCATCGCGCAGGCGCGCCATCAGGTAGTTGGCGTTCAGCGTAGCGTATTCGGCAATGCGCTCCATGCCGTCACGGCCGACCATGCGCATGTACACGTAGGCGCGTAACAACACGCCCGCATTGCCCATGAATCCCGAAAGGCGGCCGATCGTCTGCGGGAAGTCTTCCTCGCCGGCCCAGTCGTAAACCGTCTCGCCGCCGACCTCGGTCTTCCTGACCACCGGAACCGGGATGAACGGCAGCAGGCGCTCATTGACGCCCACGGCGCCCGAACCCGGTCCGCCGCCGCCGTGCGGCGTCGAAAACGTCTTGTGCAGGTTCATGTGAATGACGTCGAAGTCCATGTCGCCCGGCCGCACTTTGCCGAGGATGGCGTTCAGGTTGGCGCCGTCGTAGTAGAGCAGGCCGCCCGCCGCGTGGACCCGGTCGGCGATGTCCTTGATGTGGCGCTCGAACACGCCCAGCGTCGACGGGTTGGTCAGCATGATGCCGGCCGTCTTCGGTCCGAGTACGGCGTCGAGCGCTTCCATGTCGACGTCGCCGTCCGGCCCGGTCGGGATTTCCCGCACTTTGCAGCCGCACATCGTCGCGGTCGCCGGGTTCGTGCCGTGCGCCGCGTCCGGAACGATGATCTCGGTGCGCTCCGCGTCGCCGCGCGCGTCGTGGTAGGCCTTGATCATGGCGACGCCCGCGAGTTCTCCCTGCGCGCCGGCCATCGGCGTCAGCGAAACGCCGACCATGCCCGTAACCTCTTTGAGCATCTGCTGCAGTTCGTGCATGCATTGCATGAAGCCCTGCCCGTGGCTGACCGGCCCGAGCGGGTGCCGGCCCGTGAACCCGGGCAGCAGCGCCAGCGCATTGCAGGCGCGCGGATTGTACTTCATGGTGCAGGAGCCGAGCGGATAGAACTGCGTATCGATCGAGAAATTCTTCTGCGACAGGCGCGTGAAGTGGCGCACCGTCTGCAGCTCGGAGGCCTCCGGCAAGCGTGGCTTGTCGGTGCGCAGGAATCGCCCGGGGATGGCGGTCACTTCCGCGTCGGCGGGAGCCTGCGCGAACGCGCGGCGGCCGTTGCGGGATTTTTCGAAGATCAACTCACTCATAGCGCCGCTCATCCGCCATCGTCTCGGCAAACGCCGCGATGCAGGTATCGATGTCGGACGCCGTCTTGGTCTCCGTCGCGCAGACGAGCAATGCATCCGTGCCCGCCCAGGCGGTCAGGTCGTACCCGCCCAGGATGTCCTTCCTCCCGAGCGCTTCGAGCACGGGCCCGACGGGCCGGTCCAGTTCGAGCGCTACTTCGTGGAAGTACGGTCCGCCGTACAGGCGCTCGATTCCGTCGATGCTGCACAGACCGTCAACCAGCCGCGTCGTGTTCGCGTGCGACTGACGCGCCACGCGCGCGATGCCTTCGAAGCCGAGCAGCGACATGTAGACGGTCGCCGCCGTGACCATGAGGCCCTGGTTCGTGCAGATGTTCGACGTCGCCTTGGAGCGGCGGATGTGCTGCTCGCGCGCCTGCAGCGTCAGCGCGAAGCCCGGGCTGCCGTCGAGATCGGTCGTGCGGCCGACGATGCGGCCCGGCATTTGTCGCACGTGTTTCTGCTTGCAGGTCATGAAGCCGAAGTACGGCCCGCCCGACGACAGCGGAATACCGAGCGGCTGACCTTCGCCGCAGGCGATGTCGACGCCCTCGGCGCCCCAGTTCCCCGGCGCCTCGAGCAAAGCGAGCGACGTCGGATTGGCAATGCCGATCGCCAGCGCCCCTTGCGCGTGCGCCCAGTCGGTCAGCCGGTCGACGTCCTCGAGCGTACCGGCGAAGGTCGGTTGCTGGACGACGACCGCGACGGGTTCCCTGCCGTCGGGCAGCTCGTCGAAAGCGACGTTGCCGGTCGCCTCGTCCCGCGGCAGCCATTCGTATCTCAGGCCCTGTCCACCCGAGATGGCCTGCGCCACCTTCTCGTAAACCGGGTTTACGCCGGGCGCGATCAGAACGAGGCCGGTCTTCACCTTGCGATTCGCGCGCACGGCCATGAGCGCGGCCTCGGCCAGACCGGACGCTCCGTCATAGAGCGAGGCATTGCTGACGTCGAGCCGGGTCAGCTCGGTGATCATGGTCTGGTACTCGTAGATCGTCTGCAACGTGCCCTGACTGGCTTCGGCCTGGTACGGCGTGTAGGCGCTGTAGTACTCGCCGCGCGTCGCGATGTCCCAGACGGCGGTCGGGATGTGGTGCTCGTAGGCGCCGGCGCCGATGTAACACATCGGCGAACCGTCCTGCAATGCGCGCTCGCGCATCAGGCGCGAGACTTCCATCTCGCTCAGCGCTTCGGGAATACCGTCCAGGTGTTCGATGCGCAGTTCCGCCGGAATCTCGTCGAACAGGTCCTCGATCTCCTCGGCACCGATCGTCGCGAGCATCTCCCGGGTGTCTTTCTCGGTATGTGGAATGAAAGGCATCGTGCAGCCTGCTCCCTCGTGCGTATCGGGCGCTAGTCGTCGAGCTCGTCGAGCAGTCGTTGGTAGGCGTCGGGCGACATCAGCGCGCTTTCGTCGAGATTCCCGACTTCCATGCGAACGATCCAGCCGTCGCCGTACGGCTCGGCGTTGATCCTCTCCGGGTCGTCCGCCAATTCCTCATTGACGGCCGTCACGCTTCCGGCGACGGGCGCATAGACGTCCGATGCCGCTTTGACGGATTCGACCACCGCCATCTCGCCGCCGCTTTCGACTTCCTGGCCGATCTCGGGGAGTTCGACGTACACGAGGTCCCCCAGCGCCGTCGCAGCGTGTTCCGTGATGCCGATCGTGACGCTGCCGTCGCCTTCCCGGCGCAGCCATTCGTGATCGCTCGTGTAGAGGAGATCTCCCGGCAGTTCATTCATCTTGTTTCTCCCAGTGATGGTCCTGTGCGCGGCGACGTCATACGTCGATGCAGGCTTCGCCGTGGCGAACGAACGGCGGCCTGACGATGCGCACGTCGAGCAAATGCCTGCGCACTTCGACCTGAGCACGGTCGTAGTCCCCGGCCGGCACGCGAGCGAGCGCGAGCGAGCGCTCCAGCGTCGGCGAGAAGCCGCCGCTCGTTATCTCGCCTTCGCCGACGCCCTCCACGATCACCTTCATGTGATTGCGGAGCACGCCCTTGTCTTCCAATACCAGACCGACGAAGCGCCGTCTGTCCGTATTTTCCCGCTGCGTCTCGAGCGCCGCGCGGCCGATGAAATCGCGATCGGCCGGCTCCCAGGCGACCGTCCATGCGAGGCCGGACTCGAGTGGCGAGACCGTCTCGTCCATGTCGGAGCCGTACAGGTTCATGCCGGCCTCGAGGCGCAAGGTATCGCGCGCGCCGAGGCCGCACGGCACGACGCCGGCAGCGATCAGCCGGTCCCAGACCGCGTGCGCGTCGGCGGCGGGCATCAGGATCTCCCAGCCGTCTTCGCCCGTGTAGCCCGTGCGAGCGACGAAGTAGTCGCCGGCGTCCAGGCCGTAAAAGGGTTTCAGCGCAAGCGCCGCGTCGCGATATTCCGCGTGAATCACCGGCGCCGCCAGCTCGCGGGCTTTCGGCCCCTGCACGGCCAGCATCGCGAGTTCCGCACGCTCGGCGACGTGGACGCCGAACGCCTCGGCCTGCCTGCGGATCCACGCGAGGTCTTTTTCACGCGTCGCCGCGTTTACGACGAGACGGTACTTGTCGTCGGCGATGCAGTAAACGATCAGGTCGTCGACGACACCGCCGTCCTCCTGCAACATGCAGGTGTAGAGCGCCTTGCCGGGCTCCCCGAGCCTGGCGACGTCGTTGGCGAGAAGATAGCGCAGGAAATCGCGCACGCGTTCGCCCCCGAGATCCACGATCGTCATATGGGAAACATCGAACATGCCGGCGGTCCTGCGCACGGCATGGTGCTCTTCTTTCTGCGATCCGTAGTGCAGCGGCATGTCCCAGCCGCCGAAATCGACAATACGCGCACCCGCTTCGACGTGCCTGTCGTAATGCGGAGTCTTCGAACCCATACGGTCCCCCGTGAGACAACAACGTCGCTCCCGCACATCCCTGTGCTCCGCGACATAAGTACGTCCATGTACAAAAAAGGGGCGGCAGGCAGTTGTTGCCCGCCGCCCCTCTGTCCTTTGGTACCTGAGAGATGAGCGGCGCCTGCGCCGCTTTCCCCTTCGGTGGGCCTCGCGGCCGCTCTCCAGAGCTGATCAGCGCGCACGGTCCTTCTGCCTGAGCGTTTCCGAGCGAGTTGCGCCTTCGGCGCCCCGATTCATCGAGGTCTCTTCCGCGCGCGCTATGGATCAGTGGGCGCATCATAGCCAATGGCCCGGACGGTTGCCAGCGGCGATCCGCACGGTGACAATGCCCGCCTGCGCAATTCAGGGGTTTGGCATGAACAGAACCGGATTCGGCGCCATCTGGTCGCTGCTTTTCGTTGCAGGTTCCGCGCTGGCCGACGCGAGCGGCGAATTCGACACGCTGCTCGAGGAGCACTGGGAATGGACGCTTGCCAATGATCCCGTGATGGCGTCGGGGATGGGCGATCGGCGCTTCAACAGGCAGTGGCGCGACCTCGGCCTCGACGCGATCGAGCGACGCCACCGGGAAACGCGCGAGTTCCTGCGCCGCGCGTATGCGATCGACCGCGACGCCCTGCCCGAGTCGGACCGGCTCGACTACGAACTGTTCCGGCGCCGGCTGCAGACCTCGGTCGACGCATTCCGGTTCAACGGACACCTGCTGCCGTTCTCGCAACGCGGGGGTGTGCAGACGCTCGACCACACGGTCATGCGCCTTCGACTCGAGACCGTGCAGGACTTCGAGGACTGGCTCGCGCGCCTCGCCGGAATCGGCGACGTCATCGACCAGACGATCGCGCTGGCGGAGGAAGGACGGAAGTCGGGCTATACGTCGCCGCGCATCCTCATGGATCGGATTCCGGCTCAGATCGACCGGCAGCTCGTCGAATCCGCGGCCGACAGCCCGTTCTTCGGCCCGTTCGCCGAGCTTCCCGAATCGTTCCCGCCCGACGATCGCGAGCGGCTGCGTGCGGCGGCGACCGGGATCATCGAGGACGAGGTGCTGCCCGCCTACCGCAGGCTCGACCGCTATTTCGACGCTGTCTACCTGCCCGGCGCACGCAGCAGCGTCGGCCTGTCCGCATTGCCCGACGGGCAGGCCTGGTACGAACACCGCGCCCGAAGCTACACGACCACCCGCATGTCGCCCGACGAAATCCACCGGCTCGGCCTCGAGGAGGTGCGCCGAATCCGCGACGAAATGCACCGGGTCATCGAGGAGGTCGAATTCGACGGCGGTTTCCAGGACTTCCTTGCGTACCTGCGCTCGGACCCGCAGTTCTACTTCGACGACCCGGACGACCTGTACGAGGCCTACCTCGCGACGAGCAAGCGCATCGATCCCGAACTCGTAAAGCTGTTCGGCAAACTGCCCCGCATGCCGTACGGCGTGAAGCCGATCCCGGAGGCGACGGCGGCCGATACGACGACGGCCTATTACTGGCCCCCGGCGAGCGACGGCAGCCGCGCGGGCATCTACTGGGTCAATCTCTACAGGCCGGAGGTACGGCCGAAGTACGAGATCGAGGTCCTGAGCGTGCACGAAGCGGTGCCCGGACATCACCTGCAGATCGCCTTGCAGCAGGAACTCGAGGGTTTGCCGGCGTTTCGCCGCTTCATGCACTTTACGGCCTTCGTCGAAGGCTGGGGACTCTACAGCGAACGTCTCGGCTACGACCTCGGTCTCTACGAGGACCCCTACTCGCGCTTCGGCCAGCTCACCTACGACAT
>JAKSCZ010000131.1 GCA_022360335.1 Pseudomonadota bacterium | reverse complement strand
GCAACTCGTGTTGAAAATACGTCTCGCCGCAAAAGTATTGCCAGTACGGATTCTCCGCCCAGCGCCGCACCACCTCGTCGTCGGACAAGCCGTACGTGTGCTTGAGATAATGCAAACCGGCAATCAATCGGGTGGCGATCGCCGGGCGCCCGTGCTCGCAAAAGGCTTCACCCCATTCTCGATCGAAGCGTTCCCAGTCAATCAAAGCCGCCAGTCGCACCAGTTCGTGACGGCGATCAATGAGGTTGTCAAGGCGGTGGCGAAACAGATCCTCGGCAGGAACATCAGGCGGCGTGCGAGGCTTCATTTTGGTGTCCGATATTGCCAGCTTCGGAACGCTATTCTAACCTTTACTGCGAATTCCTTCTCAACAAATCCACCAGGTTTACCAATACCCTCAGTTACTTAGCTCTTTCTCAGGGCCGACTAACTACGAACCAAGCGGTCAGGAGTTCGATCCGAGGACCCTTGCCTCTTAGCGTGGCAAGTTGCATCAGGTGAGTTCTTCCGGCCGGACGAACTGTTCCGGAATTTTCGCCGCCATTTGTTGAACATATTTCAAGCGCGACGGATGCTTCAATAGCCCGAGAAAAACGAACTGCGCTATCTCGGCAGACTGCGTGCCCGGCGATCCGAGACTTGTCGAGGTATAGACCGGGAATTCACCCAACAGTGTGACGACCTCACTGATGATCTTCGTATCCAGCGGCCGAAAATCACCTTCCTGAATTCCGGCGCCCACCAGTTTACGAAAATGGTTGATCGTTTTCTTCCTCAATTTGTACAGTTCCTTAAAGCGTGGGTTGCGTACTTCGGGCAGCCCCAATACGCCTTTCAACTGTGGGTTTATCTGGGCGACTTCGCGGATGTCGGATGTAATGATCTTGTAGAGCTTCGCTGCAGCGGGTGCATCCACTTTGGAGATTTTTTTGTAGAAGGCGAGTTCTGGTAACACGGCCGTGGCAAAAATCTTTTCCAGAATTGCCTGCTTGCTCGGAAACTGGTGAAAAACAGATGATGTCGTCACGCCCAGTTCCTTGCAGATCAGGCGCATGCTGGTGCCCGCGAATCCCTCGAGAGCAAAGAGCCTCGCCGAAACCGACATGATTTCCGCCTTGGTTACCGGAGGCCGGCCGTCTTTCCTGGGTCTGCCCAAGCGTTTCGCGTTTTGGCCGGTATCGCTCGTCATATAAGTACCCCGACAACCGCTGGTCTGTACTCTGTCGTATTAACAGATACTCTATACAGCACGTTACATACACTTGTCCGCCAAGATCAAGTCAGGGCATATACAGCTTTCTGCCTAGCAACTCGCCGAGCCTTCACCGCCTGATCGGTGTGACAAATTTCGCCGACCCAGGTACAGAGTGCTTGCAATACTGAATTGTGGTCGATATAGTTTATAACGATCGTTCCAAACAAAATAACATAAGCGAATTAGACGACGACTCGCAAACGTAGCTTGGTGCAACAGGCGAGCTACCCAAGCTCGCCTGTTGCCGGTGAACGTATCAGGTTCAAGTATGTAGGAGTTCCACAATGTACAAGCCAGATCACTTGAGTTGCCTGCTCGTGGGTACAGTCACCATTGCACTATCCGGTGCCCCGCTGGTGTATGCGCAACAAGAGGTCTTGGACGAAATCGTTATCACGGCGCAGAAACGTTCGGAGAGTCTGCAGGATGTGCCTATAGCCGTTAGCGCCTTTTCCGACGATTTCATTGCTTCCAGCGGGGTTTCGACACTCACCGCGCTAATCGACTACACACCGGGGCTGACGGGGAATACCACCGGCTACAGCAATCCCGCTTGGGGAGTACGAGGAGCGGTAACCAACGATGCTTTTGCCGGATCGGAAAACAGTGTCGGTGTTTTTCAGGACGAAGCTTATATTGGGAGGGATCAGCTGGCTTCGGCGGCATTTCTCGATATCGAACGCATTGAAGTGGTAAAGGGTCCACAAGGAACTCTGTTTGGCCGAAACGCGGTCTCCGGCGCTATTAACATCGTCACGAACAAACCGGCGCGCGAGAATTCGCTGAAACTCCATGGCGGAGTGGGCAATGAAGGTCAGCAGAAGTTTGGTGCCGTCGGCAACCTCGTGGCAAAAGAGAATTTTCTGCTGCGTGCAGCATTACAAACATACGGATTCGATGGTATCGATACCAATGTCGTCAATGGCAAAAAAAGGGAGATTGACGAGTTGTTGGGCCGCATCATGGCGCACTGGACACCAAGCGACGATCTGGATCTGCTGCTGACTGTCCAGGTATCGGAGAACGAGAACAACCTGCAGCGCTACCATAACCCGGATCTGACAAATGCATTCGGTCTAACCGTCGGTACGGAACCCTTCGACACGCAGATCGCCCAGGAAGGACTAAACAGGGAAGACGTCAGCACAAGAGGCGTTGATTTGCGCGTTACCTGGCAAGTCAGTGATAGCGTTGCGTTGACTTCGATTTCAGACTGGCGGGATTTCGATCATGACTATTCACAGGACCTCGACGGCATCAATTTTGATTTCGGTCCCGTGTTGGGTTTTGGTGCGGGAATGGGCGGCGTGAATTTCGCCTTCTATCCAGGCGCCGAAACCTGGGCTCAGGAATTTCGACTGAACGGGTCGCAGGACAAATTTGGCTGGTTTGTCGGGATGAGCTATTTCCAGGAAGAAATTGCCGAAGACAGCCTCTTGTTCAGCGACGGCTTTGGAGTCGATGTGGCTGACAAGACAATCACTGAAGGCGACACGAAGTCCCATGCGGTCTACGGAGATGTTGCCTATCAGGCAAGCGATCGCTTGACGCTGACGGCCGGTCTGCGCTACACCCGCGATGAGAAGTCCTGGTGCACCGAGAATGTAGCGGGTTTCGCGGGGTTCTTCGGCGATACTGGTGGTACCACGCTGTGTCGGACAGATGACTGGACCGATATAGCACCTCGTCTGGTCATGGATTATTCGCCGAGCGATGCCTTGCTGCTCTACGCCAGTTGGTCTCGCGGCTACAAAGCGGGTGGCTTCAACGCTCAAGCCGAGGATACGGACGTCCCGCCAAACGGTATCGCCGAAACGGTGCGTGCGTTCGATCCTGAGGAGATCGAGGCATTTGAAATTGGCCTGAAGTCGATGTGGATGGACGGCAGGCTCAAGGCAAATGTCTCAGCGTACCAAAACGACTACACCGACTTGCAGGTGGAGACGATTCAAAATGCGCAAGTCCTGATAGACAACGCAGCGAAGGCAGACATTCAAGGTGCGGAGCTTGAGTTGACCTGGCTTCCGGGTATTGACGGGTTGCAACTGAATTTCTCGTACGCTCTGATCGATGGGGAGTACGACGGCATTATCCAGGGAGTTGACGTGTCGGGAAACCGGCTACTTCAGACGCCGGAGCACAGTTACAACATCAGCGTTATGCATGAGTGGGAGTCCGGCCACGGGCTGGTATCGTTTTTTCTGGCATATAACTGGGTGGATGGGCAGTTTTTTGATGCATTCGAAACCGCGTTGCTAGCGGAGGATGACTACGGCATCTGGAATGGCAGCGTACGGTATACGCACCGCAGTGGACGATGGGACGTTGCGCTGCTAGGCGAAAATCTCGCGGATGAAGAATACTCACTTCTGAATCAGGATCCGATTGGTTTTGGTGTGCGGCACTTCATCAGAGGCTATCCGCGTCTCGTGCGCGCGGAGTTCAGTTACCATTTCTGACCGGCACGGTATCCGTCAATTGCAGGAATCACCAGCATGAAACATCTGTATTACCTGATTCTGGTCTGCGTGCTTTCGACCAGCACAGGGTATGTCCGTGCGGAGCCTCTGACAAGTGAGCATCCGTTCTTTGCGGCCATTGGCCGTGTGACCTATGACGAAGGCGAGCAAGCCTATTCTTACGTATATCCGGACGGCAGGTTCTGGGTGGTGTCAGGTGACGGGCGTACCCGGGCCGGTACCTGGCGCATCGGTGGGTCAGGCAACGTCTGCCTGATCGTTGGTGGCGTGTTTGAAGGCTGCTACGAGGTTAGCAAAACAGACAATCGACTCGGCTTCAAGGAGATTACGAGTATTTCCGAAACTCCGATTCAGTTTTCGCTGGAACTTCTGCAGGATGCGCCTGCGTTCAGTCTGGCGAGTAAGCAGATGAAGTTGCTTGCCTTGATGAGCGACCATGTCGGTGCCATCGAGACCGGGCGTGGCGGGCTTGAACATGTTTACTGGCACCGGGATGGGTTGATTCACGTTGTGCAACCCGAAGGGTGGATCAAGGTAGGTAGCTGGTGGTTCGACGATGCGGGTAATGTCTGCGATAACGTCAATGGCGAACCGGACTGCCTTACGATCGAATCGTTACAGGACAAGCAGGTGGTCGTAGGTTGGATTGTCGACGGTGAAAAGACGCTGGTGGAAGTGAGTCTGGTGCCCCAAGACTGACCGGGTACGCCGAATTTCATTGGGTAAAGGAAGCTGAGATGAGGGAATACGAAGCGAACCTGATCAGCGCAGGGTATGCGGTGCACGGAAGAATTGTGAGCGTGGATGATGAACGCGGCTACTTTGTTGCGACCGCCTGTTTCCCCGGCAAGCTGACGCTCAACGGTACAGACAGTTACTACGTGCTTGGCAAGCTCAATGCATTTGACTATGTCGACATGGAAAACGGAATAGTATCGGACGGACAGGGATACTATCAGTTCATCGATGAGGACGATGATCGACTGCTGGCGCGCTGGCATGTCGATGCTGTGAAAGGCGAGGGCCTGATAACCTTCACCGGTGGAACGGGTAAGTGGTGCGATGCCGCAGGTGAACTGGTTCTTGCACTATTGGTCGTACCGCACGAAAACCAGGTTCACGAGTCCTACGTGGCAGGGAAAGGCGCCGGCAGAATTCTGTTGCCTGCTTGATCAGGTCCGTGACATCCGCCGTGATCAATCCGTTTAGCGTGCAAAATCCCGATCGGCGTATCCTGCTGCCGGTATGGTGCGCAGTTGACGGTGTCGGGCTTCAGGCTGCGATGCTGGCACCGTGGTTGGTCGGGGTATACATCGCCAATTACAATTTCAGTGTGACAGCAGCAGGCTTGCTGATGTCGCTGGAGTTCGCGGCACTGGCAGTGGTGAGTCTTGTAATCTCGCCGTTCATGGATCGTGCGCCGCGCAGAACACTGGCAATATCCGGCGCTCTGCTAGTTCTCGTAGCTAATACAATCTGCACCGCGGTGGAGTCCTGGGATGCATTCGTGGTTGCACGCATTGTTGCCGGCATTGGCTACGGCATGACGATGACCGCCGGCAACGCAGTTGCGGCGGGAGCAAGACACCCGGCACGACTGTATGGCCACAAGTTGGCGATGTTCGCGCTGCTTAGTCTGACTACGATGCTCGTCATCCCTTCGCTGATCGAAAACCACAGCCCGAAATGGCTGTTTGGCGTGATGTCGATGGTCAATGCACTGCTGATCTATCCACTGGTACGGTTGCCGCAGTATTCTGCGCCGAGGGCCGATACCGAGGCGATGCCTGATATCGATCGCCGATCGACCTGGCTTACTGGCGTGGTTGCCGCGGCAATGTTCGTCTCGGTGCTGACGTTCTTCACGCGCGAGACGATGGTATACGTGTTTTCCGAGCGTATCGGCGTGACTCTTGGTCTTGAGCGGGAGTGGATCGGTGTGCTGTTTGCGTTGAGCGCGGTCGTGGGTATTGCCGGACCGCTGCTTACGGTGTGGCTCGGAGACCGTTTCGGAGAGCTCAGACTTGCAGTCCTGGTAGTAGTGTTGTCGACATGGCTGACGATCACATTGGTTTTGACTGCCGATTCGAAAACCTACGCAATCCTCATCGTAGTATGGCCGTTGCTCAATCTCGGTGGATTCGCGCTCTTGATGGGCTTGGCCGGAATACTCGATCCAACAGGACGGCTTATTTCGGCCTGCGGAGGTGCTGTGCTGGGATCCTACGCTATCAGCCCGGTCTTGTTCAGCTACCTGTTCGCACCCGGTAGAAGCGACGGCATAGCACGATTCCAGTTCGCTTGTGCCCTGGTAACGGTCATATCGTTATTCGTAATCAAGCGTTTCACACGCGATGCCGGTTTTTCGCGAACCGTCAACGATGTGGGTCTGTAGCACTTAGATCTATCTACTAATCAAAGAAGCATGGATATGATTCAAAAAAACGTAAGCTTTTTTGCCGGCGGCAGTGCGCTCTGGAGTGAACCCGTCCCTGTCGAACACAATGTATCCCTGTTCGTTCAGGAATCGAAGTTTACCGCGATTCTATCGATCGACGGCGAAGATATCGCGCTGATGTGCTTCATGACAGGGTACGACAAGATTCGTGATGACGGTGTCGTGATCGATGCCAAGGGTCACGCGGCATTCGTCGACTCAGACGGAGAAATGCTCAGGCTCACGTTCAGGTCCTGTTGGGGAGATGACGACTATCGCATCGAATTCCGTCTCGCATCGGGCACCGGAAAATGGACCGGGGCAACCGGCACGATTAAAGGAACGCTCACCTTGCTGTCAGGTATCGAGGACGACAAGAAGTTCGGCGCCGTCGAGGCCGAAGGCGCAATTAATATGGCCGAACAGTCAATCTCGTGAACGAGTGATCGACCGACGTAGTAACTGGGAGTAAGGTATGAATTCTCTGCAGGGCAAGACCAGCCTGATTACCGGAGGTACTTCGGGCATAGGGCTGGCCGTGGCGAAGGCTTTCGCCGGCCACGACGCACAGGTCGTGACCAGCGGTCGGCGTGATAGTGGCGCCGATGTGGCGGCACAGTTCGGTGCCACGTTCTTGAAAGCGGATGTTTCAAGTGAAGATCAGCTCATCTCGATGTTCGAACTTGCTATGCAGCGGGTCGGCAAGTTCGACGTGCTGGTGTTGAATGCGGGCATCGCGGAGGACAATGCATCGCTGGATTCAGCGCCAAGGGGTAGCCTGGAGCGAATATTCGAAACCAATGTGTACGGCGTTTATTGGGGATTGAAGTACGGGCCGCGTTACATGAACGACAATGGCTCGATTATTGTGACTTCGTCGATTGCCGCTACCGTTGCGACACCCGGAAGCACGGAGTATGGAGCCTCCAAATCGAGTGTGTCCTATATGGTTCGCAGTGCAGCGATCGAATTGGCGCCGCGTGGTATTCGGGTCAATGCGATAAGCCCCGGAGCCATCGGAGGCACGGAGATGCAGGTCGAGGAGGATGGTAATCCGCTGGCTCATTTCTACGGCACGATTGCGCCTCTGGGGCGCATGGGGCGCGTGGACGAGATAGTCGGTGCATATCATTTTCTCGCAGCCGATTGCAGCCGTTTTGTCACGGGCATTGATATTCCTGTGGATGGCGGCGTGTCGACCGGCTTGAGCCTGGCGCTCGTCGAGAAGGCCATGACTCCACCATAATCCAACCCGCTCCGGGGCGATTTCGTCAACGTCTTTGCGGCAGACGATGCCGGGGTCAGGGCCGCACGATCACCTTGATCTGATCGGTAGGGTTCCGTAAGGCTTCGAACTCCGCCGGTAGTTCTTGCAGGGAGACCCGGTGTGAGATCAGCGGCGCCGCAAGAATTCGTCTGGCTCCCAGGAGCTCGACGATGTAGGCGTAGTCGTCGTTTGTGTAGCCGTACGCGAATATGAGTTGCAGGGCCTTCAGAATGCAGTCCTTGGGCTCGAAGGAGTCGGCTTGCTGGCATACGCCGACGATGACGATGCGCGAATCCCGCTTAGCCATGTCGATACAGCGCTGGATCATGCCCGGTGCACCGACGGCCTCGAAGATGAGGCTTGGTTTGCGGCCGGTGAGTTCCTCGAACGCTGTGGCGATGTCGGTATCCTGCGTGACCTCTATCGCCGCGGTTGCTCCCAGCCTGCGCGCCACTTCGAGGCGCGCAGGGTTCAACTCGGCGACGACGATATCCCGCGCGCCGAAGAACCTTGCCCATTGTGTTACCGTAAGTCCGATCGGTCCCGCGCCGATGACCAGTATCGAGTCCGCTGCGGTAATCCGGGCGCGGCGTGCAGCGTCGAGGCCCACGGCAAGCGGCTCGATGGCAGCCGCCTCGTCGAAGTCCAGCCCTTCCGGCATCGCGATCGCATCGAGCTCACCGACGATTGTAAACTCGGCGTAGGCGCCGCCCGAATCCGGGTTGTAATCGGTCAGTTCCAGGTTTTCACAAGCACTGCTGTTGTTCGCCAAACAGGCCGGGCACCGGCCGCAGCTTATCTGCGCCAGCGGCACGACGCGATCGCCTGGCAGCCATCGGGTAACGCCGGGCCCTGTGGCGTCGACGAATCCGGCAAACTCGTGGCCCATGATGATGTCTCGCGGCGTCCAGTCCGCTTCGGATGCGTGTAGATCCGACCCGCAGACGCCACAGGCTTTTACGCGCACCCGGATCTGTCCGGGGCCCGGTTGCGGGACTGCGACATCGCGCAGCTCCAACGGTTTGCCTTTCTCGACGAAAACAGCGGCTTTCATGATCTCTTGCGGCAGAAGCCCAAACATAGCTGTAACGATGACGGGCAGTTGCCGCGGTATCTATGGCGGCCGGGGCCATCGGATTATCAATGCCGACCGAGGTATGCGGTACGCATCTCGTTGGGAGTCGTGGCGTACCAGTTCTTGAATGCACGTTGGAAGTTTGCAACCTCCGAGTAGCTCAGCAGGTAGCCTATTTCCTTGATGGATAAACCGGTCTCGAGCAGGTACTGCTTCGCCACTTTCATGCGGATATCGGTAAAGATCTCTTTGTAATTCGTGCCTTCAGCCTTGAGTTTGCGCCTTACGGTGCGCACGCTCATATTCAGTTCGTTCGCCACGTCCTGTAGCGGCGGGACTCGTCCGGGTGAATTCAGGATGATGATCCGGATCTTCTCGGTCAGTCCGCCGCGGTTCTCGAGTACGCGTAGCAGCTTGCGGCACTGCTCCTCGCAAATGCCCTGTGCGAGCTCGTTTGCCGCGCCGAGTTCGGCATCGAGAATCGACTTCGGGAACGTGATTCGGGTGTGCGGCCGGTTAAACTCGACCGGACAGTGGAATGTCTCTTCGAACATGGCAAGGTATTCCGGAGCCGGAAACGCAAATTCCACTTTGGTGAGCCGTAGCTTGTCGGGTTCGGCAAGCAGTTCCTTGGTCGTCAGGAACTGGGCGGTGGCTTCTTCGAGCTGGAACCTCTGCAGTTGCCCCGGCGGTAGCCGGCTGCTTTCCTCCCAGATGGCATGTTTCTCACCGATGTAGAAGCGGGTTGTGAGCCGCGTACCGCCGCCCCAGAGCAACTGGTACCTTTCGGCGAGCCGCAGCGCAAATTCAAGATTCCTGGCGCTCAGCATCGCATAACCCAGGATGCCGAAGTCGGAAGCCCGAAAACGCCGCCCGATTCTGAGGCCGAGCCCGGAGATCTCGAAGCGGTCGAGGATGTCCTCGACGAACTCCTGGTACTCGTCGTAGGTGAGTTCGACCTCCGCCAACAGGCTGTTTTCGGGCAATTGCCGGAGCAGCCGGGACTGTTGCCAGAAGCCGGAGATATCGCCGCCGTGGCGCGAGACGACATCCAGGACTTTCTGCGCATACAGCCCCGGGATATTGCCCGGGATCGTGACGACACCGACGGTTGTGGATTTCTGAGGCATTGTCCTGGTTGCTGGCTGAAATGTCGGACGTTGGCCGCTAATGATAACCAAATAGCCTGTCCGTCCGGAACCGGAATTCCTCATGGCGGCCCCAAGTTCCTGGTATGTCGATCAACCGGCTTCCGCGGCGTTGACCGTTGAGGTCCGTGTCCAATGCCAAAATATCGGCCACGACCGTTAAGGACAATCTTCTGACCGGCCCGGCCAGTGAAAAAGTACGCCTGTCCATTGAACATCAGGCGGGTATCGTGCGACCGCGGTACGTGTGTGGGTACCAACTTCGGGGGGAAAGCATGCAGATTCGCAAGAGTGTCGTGAGTGCGGCGGTGGGGGCCGCATTGACCGGTACGACTCCAGTCGTCGCGCAGGACGAACCGCAAGTACATGAGGAAATCGTGGTCACGGCGACACGGCGGGCCCAGGGAGTGCAGGACATTCCCTACAATATTTCGGCGATCGCGGGCCAGGCTATCAAGGACCGTGGCATTTCCGACCTGGCGGAACTGACGCGCGGAATCCCGGGATTAAGTGGACCCGACCTGGGTTCCCGGGCAGGCGTCAACAATACGATCGTCATGCGCGGGCTGAATGTCGGCGATGCGGGTCTCAGCACGGTGGCCGGCAACCGCACAGTCTCCCCGGTGTCCACCTACGTGGACGACACACCGATGTTCGCCAATTTCCGTCTCGTGGACATCGAGCGCGTCGAAGTATTGCGCGGGCCGCAGGGCACATTGTACGGGTCCGGCGCCGTGGGCGGTACGTTACGCTTTATTACCAGCAAGCCAAACCCGGAGGGAACGACCTTCGAGTTTACAGGCGGCATCAGCGCTAATGCGGAATCCGACGAGAGCAACTACGAGGCCCGGGGTGTCGTCAATCTGCCGCTGTCAGACCAGTCCGCGCTGCGCTTCGCCGTCGCCTATGATCATCGTGGTGGCGTCGTCGATTCAACCAAGCTGATACAGACGGACGCCTCGGGCGCCCCCGTATTGGCCGATCCCGGCAACGTCGATAGTGCTCCCCAGTTCGTCAGCGCAGGCGACCTGGACGAAGGCGATAACCTGTTTGCAAAAGTGGCGTTCCTGTTGATGCCGACGGAAGTTACTGAACTGACATTTACCTACCTGTACCAGCGAGAAGACTGGCGGCACGGCACGACGGCCTATATCGGCGGGGATTCGGCGCTCGGAAACGGCCCGGACTCCTGGGAAGACTCGAGCAACGCCCTGGACACCGTCGATCGCACGGTGGACCTCGCCAGTCTGGATATCACGCATGAGTTCGGTTTTGCGAGCTTCACATCGTCAACTTCATTCACGGGCGACGACTCGACCCCGATGCGTGATACATCGGACTTCTACGAGACTCTCGCACCGATCTACTTCTTTTATCCCCGAATGCTCGTCGTTGACCAGAGCGCCGAGGAAAAAACCGCCTTCACCCAGGAGTTTCGTCTCGTATCGAGCGGCGACAGCAGGGTGGACTGGGTGGCTGGCCTCTATTATCACAGCGAAGATTTCGATCAGACGAACGTGAATCGCATGCCCGGCTTCGGTGCCTGGGCTGACGACCCGGCCTCGTCCGGCAGCCAGGTCGTTGCCTCCTACTACGGCGCCTCGGGTTTGACGACGGTTGGGGACTTCATCGAGTTCGGGCTGGGCGGGGTGCGCCCGTCGGCGAATGGCGAGATGCCGTTCTCGAGCGACTTTCGCGATGAATTCACTGACATCGCGGCGTTCGGTGAATTGACGTTCCGGCCGGCCGACGCCTGGCAGGTGACACTGGGCGCACGCTTCTTCGAACAGGAGCTCGACTCCGGGCTACGTCAGACACTGCCGTTCTGCGGCGCCGGATGTTCGGACGACGGTCTCGACCCGGAAGGTGTAACGCTGGCCGCAAATGCCTCATCGTTCAATGACAGTATTTTCAAGCTCAACGCATCCTGGGATTTCACGGTTGATCACATGGCCTACCTCACCGTTTCACAGGGCTTCCGCCGAGGCGGGTCAAACGCGCTGCCACTGGCCGGGCCGTTTGCCGATCCATCGTTCCCGCTGGAGTATCGGCCCGACGAGGTCCTCAATAAGGAGCTCGGCATCAAAGGGCGTTTCGCCGATGGCAATGTCAGCTTCACTGCCGCTGTCTACCATATCGACTGGGATGACATCCAGATCGAGACTTTCACACTCGCCGGTTTCAAGGCCGTCATGAACGGCAATACGGCAGTCTCCAAGGGCGCAGAGATCGAGGTCAATGCCCAACTGTCGGATAACCTGAACGCCAATTTCGGTTACAGTTACACCGACGCGAGGCTGACGGACGACGTGGCGGTGACGACCGGTATGCTCAATGATGGAGACCGGTTGCCGTTTGTGTCGGAGAATCAGCTCGTGCTGTCGTTGGACTATCGCCGCCCGGTGTTGCGTGACAAGGAACTGAGATTCCACCTGGACGGCAACTACCGAAGCGATTTTCGTGCCGAGCCGAATGATGACCTGGTTCCCGCCAACCAGTACAGGTTCGACGGCTACACACTATTGAATGCCTCGCTGGCCCTGTACGCAGAAACATGGTCTGTGCAGCTGTATGCCAAGAATTTGAGCAACGAATCAGGCCTGAGCGCAGCGCTGGTGCGCAATGCGGACGCTGCCGCGACGGCTGAATTCGGACGTCGTGGCTGGCTGTCGCGCCCGCGGTCGATCGGCGTACGGGCTACCTATCGGTTTGAGTAGTGCCGACGGCAATATCGGGGTTTCCTCCGATGCTTCGGTACTGACAACGTCGGCCTGGGCACTGTTAGCTGAAAACCGGCTCAACCGCGCGGTCGCGGCCTGCCGGGAGCTCCACAGGCGCTTTCCCGGCCATGCGGAAGGGTGGCACGTGGCGAGCCACGTGGCGCAACGAATCCGCAAACTTGACCAAGCCGTCGAGTTCATCGACAAGGCGCTGAGTCTGGATGCAGACAACCCGGTCTACAGGGTACAACAGGCTTCTTTGTTGCGGCTCGCCGGCCGTCTTCGGGAAGCCCGGAGCGTCGTGCTCGGGCTCGTCGGTGTGACAATTCCGTCGCCATCGGCAAATAACGTTCTTGGTGCGACCCTGTCGCATTTCGACCTGCACGAGGAAGCACTGGAAGCTTTCGAACAGGCAATAGCAGGCAATCCGCAGCAGGCACACTATTATTTCAACCGCGCCGCCGAGTTGCGTTTTCTTGGCCGGTTGGGCGACGCGGAGCGGGCCTGCAACGACGTTCTCGCGCTCGACCCGGGAAACCACGAGGCAATCCTGATGCGCAGCGACCTGCGCAGACAGACTCCCGGCGACAATCACGTGGCCGAGCTCCGGCAAGCATTGATCGAAGGTATCGCTGATTGGCGCGCTGAATCCCAGCTTTGTTTCGCTCTCGCCAAGGAGTATGAGGATCTTGGCGACTACGCGCGTTCCTTCGAGGTGCGGCAACGAGGGGCGCACCTGCGCCGTTCATATACAGACTACGATGTCGGGCGCGACATTGAGGTGATGGAGCACGTGATTGCGTCTTTTCCCGTGCATGCCGACACACGGCGTGAAGAGTCATGTGGCAATGACGAGGCGATCTTCATCCTCGGATTACCGCGCACCGGCACGACGCTGCTGGAGCGAATCATGGGCGGCCATACGGACATCGTTAGTGCCGGCGAGCTGAATAACTTCGCGACCGAGATGCTGCGCTGTGTACACGAAGAACTGGGTGGGCGCGCACCCGAAAGCCGGTTGCAGCTGGTTGAGTTTACTGCCCGTACCGATTTTGCCAGGCTTGGCGCCAACTATATAAATAGTACGCGGCCGGTGACCGGCACGACGCCGCGCTTCATAGACAAGCTGCCGCTAAATTACCTGTACGCCGGGCTCATTCATCGGGCGCTGCCGCGGTCCCGGATCATTCACATGTGTCGGCACCCGGTGGCGGCCTGCTATTCCGTCTACAAGCAGCCGTTCCGCGATGCATACCCGTTTTCCTACGACCTGGAGGATCTCGGCCGCTACTATCTCGCCTACGATCGCCTCATGGCGCATTGGCGCGAGTACATTCCCGACTCTGCAATGACCGAGGTGTACTATGAAGATCTGGTGAGCGATCCCGAGGCCGAGGCCCGCCGTATCCTGGCGTTCTGCGGCGTCGAGTGGCAGCCGAATTGCCTCGAGTTCCACCGCCGCAAAGCGGCATCCACGACGGCCAGTGCCGCTCAGGTACGGCAACCCGTGCACGCGCGGTCTGTCGATATGTGGCGCAACTATGAACGCCAACTCACACCTCTCATTCGCATCCTCGAAGACGGCGGTGTGGATATCGCGATCCGGACACCTCTGTGTGACCGGCACGCGTGCCGGAGGAACTCGCGGGCACTTTCCGGTTTTTCGCCAGCACGGCGTCGAACCCGGTAACGGGCGCGATTATCGCGGCTGACGACGGTATCAGCGCAGGACTCGGCGAGGCGGCCGTCGGTTGCATTGCTGGTCAATGATGACAATAGCTTGACCCGCAGCGACCTTTGCCACCCGTGCCGGGCCGCCGACAATTTCCTTTCCAGGTGCAACGGTCCAGTGATGGCGGGAGCCGATTACAGTGCAGGCGGATAAGGACGGTATGCGCGAGTTGTTCGAAAAACTCGTTCTTGCGGACAAGCTGGACAAGCTGATGTATCGGCGCATGATGCAGGGTCGCCTGCTCGGCTTCTACCATCCTGGTGACGGCGGCATTGCGCCTGGCGTTGCGATCGGGCATTCGCTGCACAAGCAGGATATCTACGCGCCGCACCATCGTGCTCACGCCATCCCCGGCATGATCGGCAAGAACGTGCCGCTGGAGCGCTATCTTGCCGAACACTCCGGCAAACAGGATGGTTGCTGCCGCGGCCGCTCGTCGTTTCACTGGTCGTTTCCCGAGTTCGGGATTTACATGGCGTCGGGTTATATCGGCTACCAGTTCGCGCCGACAGTGGGATGGGGCTGGGCGGCCAGGCGCAAGGGCGAGGGACAGATCGTCTGGTGCAGTGCCGGAGACGGTGCGTACAACCAGGGCCGAGCGCATGAGGCGATGCTGATGGCGATGAACTGGAAGCTGCCGGTCGTGTTCTGTTGTGAGAACAACGGCATGGCGATTCATGCCACCGCCGAGAGCACTCACCCGATGGAGCACGTTTCGAGTCTGGCAGGCGGTTACGGCATGCCGGCGGTCATCGTCGACGGTCAGGACGTCTTCGCCGTTGCCGAGACGGCGAGGAACGCGATCCGGCACGTGCGGGACGGTAACGGGCCGATTTTCGTCGAGGCCAAGACCCTGCGTTTCAAGGAGCACGATATCGGTACGCCGGACCTGGCCGGGCACACGCCGCGCGGCAAAGAGGAACTCGACGCACTGCGCGAGCGGGACCCGATTCGTCTCGCGACCGAAGCCGTGCTGGCTGCCGGCGTTCTCGACGAGGCTGGTATCGATGCCGTCCACGAGCGTGCCGAAAAAGAGCTTGCACGACTCGAGCGCTTCGCCGACGACAGCCCGGTGGCGCGGCCCGGTGAAGCCGAGCTGCTGGAGGCCGTGTATGCAAGCTGAGCCCGGGAAGACAGGAGTGCGGGAGCTGACCTTTATCGACGCAATCAAGGAAGCGTACGTCGAAGAGATGGAACGTGACGAGAACGTCTTCCTCGTTGGGCAGGACATCCGCGGCGGCATCTTCCCGTCAACGATGGGACTGTTCGATCGCTTTGGCCCGGAGCGCGTCGTCGACACGCCGATTTCGGAGTCCGGCATGTACGGCACCGCTTTCGGGGCGGCCCAGGAGGGTTTTCGTCCGATCGTCGACTTCATGTTCGGTGGCTTTGCCTATGTGACCTGGGCCGAATGCTCCGTTACCACCGGCCAGTACTACTTCCTGCACGGCGGTCAGGTGCCGCTGCCCCTGGTCATGACGTTCGCGGTTGGTACCGGGCAGCAGCTGGCCAACGATCACGCCATGGGCCTGCACGGGGCGTTCTTTCACCAGCCCGGCATCAAGGTTGCGATGCCGTCGACACCGCACGATGCGAAAGGCATGATGAAGGCGGCGATTCGAGACAACAATCCGGTCGTGATGCCGTGGCACATGGGATTGATGATGGATCGCGGGCCGGTTCCCGGGACGGACTATACCGTGCCATTCGGAATGGCCGATGTAAGGCGCGAGGGCAGGGACGTTACGGTTCTTGCGAACAGCCTGCAGCTCAAGCACGCACTGGCCGTGGCGGACAGGCTCGCCGGCGAGATCAGTGTCGAGGTCATTGACCCCAGAAGCTTCGAGCCGTTCGACATGGATACTTTGCTGCGGTCGCTGGAGACGACCAGCAGGCTGGTCGTAGTCGACGAGGACTGGGAGCGTGGCGGGTTCGCGGCAACCGTGTCCGCACGCGTGATGGAACAGGGTTTCGATCTGCTGGATGCTCCCGTCGGGCGCGTGACGTTCCCCAACATGCCGGTTCCGGGAGGCCATATGGAAGCCTATATAGCGCCCGGCCCGGACAAGATCGAAAGTGCCGTGCGCTCGGTCTGCGCCTGAGAGGCTGCGTGATGCCTACCGATTTCACGATGCCCAAACTCGCGATGGCGATGAACGAGGGGACGATCACCGAGTGGCTTGTGGCCGACGGAGACGTGATCGAAAAAGGTCAGGCGATCCTGACCGTCGAAACCGAGAAGGTCGCCTACGATCTCGAGGCGCCCGAATCCGGTGCGATCAGAATCCTGGTGATGGCCGGAGAGACGGTACCCGTGGATACCTGCATCGCCGTCATCGCCGCGACGGCCGATGAGCTGCAGGCGATCGACCCGGAGGCGGGGCCGGACCCGGCGACGCGGGCGGCGGCGAACGAACATCCGCTTATCGCGCCGGCTGCTGAGTACGCGGACCGTGTCAGGGCGTCACCGCTTGCACGCAAGATCGCCGCGCAGCGCGGCGTTGATCTCACGGCCGTCACGGGTAGCGGTCCGGGCGGGCGGATCGTGAAGCGCGACGTCGTCGACGCGCAGCCGGGGGCGGCGGCTGGCTCGGTCTGGACGGCTGTCGATACCTCGTTGACGGAGTTGGGGAGAATTCCCGTCCCGGGTACGCCGCGTGCGGGCATCGCCCGGCGAATGATGGCGAGCCTGCAATCCACTGCGCAGCTATCTTCCTTCTGGGAAAGTGACATTAGCGAACTGATCCGCGCTCGCGAGGTCATGCGCGAGCGTGCCGGGGCGGCAGTCTCCGTGAACGCATTCATCATCAGGGCCATGAGTGCGGCAATCGCTGACGTGCCCATTGCCAACTCGGCGCTCGCAGACGACGAGATCGTCGTCTACGAGAGCGTCAACGTCGGCATCGCGGTAGCCCTGCCGGGCAAAACGAAGTGGGACAGTGCGCTGCTGGTGCCGGTCCTGCGCAACGTGCAGTCGATGGCCGTCGCCGAGATCGACGCGGGGATGAAAGATCTCGTACGGCGTGCCCGCGAGGGTTTGCTGACGGCCGACGAAACGACAGGAAGTACAATCACGATGTCGAGCACGGCGGGTATCGCACCACCCGGCACGCGGGCGACGCCGGTACTGAACATGCCCAATGCCGTCATCGTTGGTCCGAGCACACCGCAGGATAAGCTCGTGCCGATCAAGGGCGAGGCCGCCGTCAGGACAATGTTGCCGGTGAGTATGACGTTTGACCACCGCGTACTCGATGGTGAGCCCGCTGCAAGGTTCTCACGCGCATTGCACGAGTACCTCGAAAACCCTGCGTTGATCCTGGTTTGAGAGTAGCCGATGAGTGATACGTACGACCTAACGATCATCGGCGCGGGACCCGGCGGGTACGTTGCGGCGGTGCGCGCCGCGCAACTCGGTCTCAGGGTTGCGCTGGTCGAAAAGGACGCGCCTGGAGGAACCTGTCTCCATTGGGGCTGCATCCCGTCGAAACACCTGATTCACCAGGCCGAGTCGTTTCGCACGCTGGCGTTGATGGAAGCGGCTGGCGTTGGCGTCGACCGTACGGGTTTTGACTACGCGAAAGTGCAGCGCGCATCCCGGAAAGTCGTTGATACGCTGACCGGCGGTGTGAATAGTCTGTTGCGGCGTAATGACGTCACGTACGTTGAAGGTCGTGCGCGACTCACTGGCAGGCGCCGTGTGGAAGTCGAGGGCGGTCCCGTCATCGACAGCAACAACATCATCATCGCGACAGGCTCACGGCCGATGCAGCTATCGGGGTTCATGATCGACGAACGGCACGTGCTGTCATCAGACGGTGTGCTCGCGATGACCGAGTTGCCGGACAGTATGCTGATACTGGGCGCCGGAGCGATAGGCTGCGAATTTGCCTTTGTACTCAACAGCTTTGGTGTACGGGTCACGCTCGTCGAGGCGATGGCGGGGATTCTGCCCGGCGAGGACCGCGATGTTTGTGCGGTTCTCGAGCGTGCGTTCACGCGCGATGGAGTCGAGCTTGTTTGCGGCATGCGCGCAAGCGGCGCGCAACGCGGCGACGATGCCGTATCCGTAACACTGGTCGGCGAGGACGAAGAGCGGGCCGTCACGGTGGATCGGGTCCTCGTCGCAATCGGGCGCACTCCGGTCACCGACGGGCTTGGACTCGAGGAAGTCGGTGTACGGCTGGATGCCAAGGGCTATGTCGAGACCGGAGACTTCGGCGAAACCGACGTGCCCGGAATCTATGCCATTGGCGACATCACGAAGTCCCCGGCGCTGGCGCACGTCGCGTCGAGGGAAGGTCAGATTGCGGTTGAGCATATAGCTGGCCGCGGACCGGAACCGCGTCGGGTCAATGCCGATCAGGTTCCATCGGCGGTCTACTGTGAGCCCCAGGTCGCGGGCTTCGGACTGCGCGAGGATCGAGCGCTGGCACTCGGGATCGCCGTCAAAAAATCGGTGTTCGACTACGCCGGCGCAGGCAAGACGATTGCGATCGGCAAATCCGAAGGACTGGTCAAGCTGCTGTGTGACCCGGATACGAATGAGCTGCTGGGTGCGCAAGCAGTAGGCCATGATGCGACGGAGATTATCCATGAGCTTCTACTGGCAAAGCACGGCGAGTTGCTTGCCGAGGATGTTGCCTCCATGATTCATGCGCATCCCACAGTTTCGGAGGCGGTGATGGAGGCTGCGCGCGGCGTATTCGACCGGCCGATTCACGCATAGGCAAGGGGGATTAGATTGATTTCCGGTATTTGCGGTATCAACCACATCGCGTTATCGGTTGATGATCTTGCCAAAGCAGAAGCGTTCTACGTGGACGCCATCGGTTTCGATCTCGTCGAGCGCTATGCCTTCGAACCCGATGCGCTGACCGACCGGGTTTCCGGCCTCGAGAACTGCTCGGCACAGGCATTGCTGATCGCGGCGGGCAATATTTACCTGGAGATCTTCGAGTTCACGTCGCCGATACCGGCCGCCGTCGACGGTGACCGACCGGTGTGTGATTTCGGGTATACCCACATCGCCCTGGATGTCGACCCGGAGAGTGTCGATACGGTCTACCGGGAACTCGAGCAAGCCGGGGTGCGCTGGCATCACCCACCGACCGGTGACATGGGCGATGGCCTCGTGATGACCTACGGCCGCGACCCTTTCGGCAACGTCATCGAGCTGCAGGCACTGGATCCGTCAGGCACCGTTCACTGCCAGCGCCTGCCGCATTGGCGGCCGGTTACCGGACAGGGAACTTGAACACGCAGCACAACCAGAAACGGGGGCAGGGCTTCAATGCCATTCACCTGAATTTCTTCGAGTTTCCTACCGAGGATCCGGAGCGGCTCGAGGTCTACTGCTACACCGATCAGATCAGCTACGCGCCGGGGCAGACGGTCATTTTTCATACCAGTACGACCGGTACGCAGTACGATATCGAGGTGATCCGCGACGGTGTCGAGCCGCAGCTGGTGCACGAGATTCGCGGCCTGGCCGGCTTCCTGCACAAAACGCCCGTCGATGCACCGGTCAAAGGTTGCGCTTGGCCGGAGGCCTGCCGTTGGGTCATTCCCGATGACGTGCTGTCGGGCGGCTACCTTGTGCGTACCGTGGCGCGAAGCGACCGGGGTGACGAGGTCGTCCACTACCATTTCTTCGCAGTCCGCGCGGCGCGGCCCGGTGCCGGGTTGTTGCTCGTATGTGCTACCGGCACATGGGTTGCGTACAACGATTGGGGCGGTGCCAGCCACTACGAAGGCAATGTGGAAGGTGCCGATATCAACCGGATGTCCCCCGTGCTGTCGCTGCAGCGGCCGTGGGCGACGGGGCAGGTCTGGCTGCCGGTCGGGGTGCCGCGCATTCCACGCGTCGAGGCGCCGGAGATCGGTGCGATACCGCGCTACCCGAATCTCGAGTTCGCCTATGCGATGGGCTACAGTAAGTACTATGCGTCCGCCGGCTGGGCGTCCTATGAGCGACACTTCCTGTTGTGGGCTGAGCGTAACGGCATTGCAGCAGACGTGGCCACGCAACTCGATCTGCAGTTCCGCCCGGAGATGCTGGCTGGCTATGATTGTGTCGTTTTCGTGGGCCACGACGAATACTGGAGCGCGGAACAAAGGGATGCCGTCGATGCCTACGTCGACCAGGGCGGCAATGTTGCGCGCTTCGGCGGCAATTTCATCTGGCAGGTCCGTATCGAAGACGAAGGACGCACCCAGGTCTGCTACAAGTACTTCGCCGAGGAACTCGACGAGGTAGGAAAGCAGCAACCGGAGAAGATGACTTGCGCCTGGGACTATGCTCCGCTACGTCGTCCCGGTGCCGCGACTTTCGGGCTGACGGGAACGAGTGCCTGTTATACGGGGCTCGGCGGTTTCTGTCCGCGCGGCGCCAAGGGATTTACCGTGTATCGCCCGGAGCACTGGATTTTCGATGAAACCGACCTCTACTACGGCGATACTTTCGGTAGCGAGGCACGAATATTCGCCTACGAGGTCGATGGCGTCGAGTTTACGTTTCGCGACGGGTTACCGTATCCCACCTTTACCGACGGCGCGCCGGATACGCTCGAGATTCTGGCGATGGCGCCCGCGACCAACGCCGAGGAAGACCACGGCAATCCCGGCACCCGTCTCTATGCGGGTGAGGCGGACTGGCACTTCCTATGTCACATGCGTTATGGGGAGGTCAACGAAGAGAACCTGGCCAGAAGCAGGGGTGGTGCCGGCATGATTGGAGTGTTCACTCGTAACGGCGGCACTGTCGTCAATGCGGGGTCGGTCGAATGGGTCAATGGCTTACGCCTGCGCGACCCTGTTACCGAGCAAGTCACGCTGAACGTCATCCGCAGGTTCACGCAGAGAGAGGCGAAGTGAGCCTGCTGCAAGGGCGCGTGGGTCTCGTCACCGGTGCCGGAGCAGAGAACGGCATCGGTTTCGCGGCCTGCCGGAGTCTTGCGGCCGCCGGAGCGCAGGTCGTCGTTACTGATCTGGTGCGCGACCTTGCCGACGAAATGCGGCTGCAGGCCCGGGCCGCCGAATTGTCGACCGCCGGGAGCGATGCGATCGCCAGCGCGCTCGACGTCACCGACACCGAGCAGGTCCGTGCCTGCATCGATGGGGTTGTCGATCGGTTCGGTCGCCTGGATATCCTGTTCAACAATGCCGGCTATGCAGGCGGTGTCGGGCCGTTCCTCGATATCGCCGACGAGCAGTTCAACCTTGGCTGGCAGGTCAATGTCATGGGTGCGGTCAACGTCTGTCGGGCCGTGATTCCGGTGATGAAAGCCCGGGGAGGCGGGGCGATCGTCAATAATTCGTCGGTCGCGGGCATCGGTGCGATTCCCGGACTGGCAGGTTATTCGGCGAGCAAGTTCGCCCTGATCGGTCTGACCAAGGTGCTGGCAGCAGAGTTCGGTGACGATAACATCCGGGTCAATGCCGTGTGCCCGGGGATGGTCTGGACCGACATGGGGCGTGAGGAAGTCGAATTGTTCCGCAAGGCCGGGCAGCACATCGACCAGGCACGGTCCGACATGGCGCGCGAGGTACCTTTGCAGCGGCGCTGGGCCGACCCACGGGAAATCGGCGACGCGGTCGTGTATCTCGCCAGCGATCTTGCGACCTACGTAACGGGCATCGCGTTGCCGGTCGCCGGGGGGCTCGCGCCCGGGCTGTAGCCCGGCTACAGCTTGTCGAAGACCGCCGGGGTACAGCCGAGACCAAGCCCGCCGTCGACACGAATGGCCTGGCCGGTGATGAAACCACCTTCGGCAGCGGCGAGCAGATGATAAACGCCGACGATCTCCGTGACGTTCATGTATGCCCGTCCGATCGCTGCGAGCTTGCCGACTTTGCGATCGAACCCGGCATCGTAGGGCGCCATCTCCGTTTCCACGCCGCCCGGGCAGACGGCATTGACGCGAATACCGCGTGCGCCCAGTTCGATGGCGGCGCTGCGCACCAGACTTTCCAGCGCAGCTTTGCTGCTGACGTAGGGCTCGAACCCGGCCAGCCTGTATTCGGTGGCGGCCGAGGATGTGCAGATGATCGAGCCGTTGTCGTTCATCGCTGCCGCACCGTGTTTCAGTCCGAAAAACGTGCCGTACAGATTGACGCGGTTCACCTGTTCGAACGTTTCTGCCGTGGTTGATTGAATAGGCTTGCCGAGGGTGCCGTCGCCGGCGTTGAGTACGAGGATGTCGAGTCTGGCGTGGCGACCGACTTCGTCAAACATCTCGACCACGTCAGTTTCCCTGGACACGTCAGCCCGAACAAATCGCGCACCGATATCGTCGGCGATCCGGGTACCGCTGTCGCGGCGCCCGGCGATCCACACCTCGGCACCGGCTTCGATGAAGCGCCCGGCAACACTTCGTCCGATACCGCTGGTGCCGCCGGTAATGAGTGCCGTCTTTCCGGCGAGGCTGAAATTCATGCCGACTGCTCCTCGATGGCGCCGAGAATCCGGTCGAGTGCCTCGGCGGACAGGAATTCGCCAAAGGGTGTTTTCGCCCAGCCGTCCTCGTACGGGCAGGAGAAATGTACGCGTGCAACGACATGGCGGATTTTCCAGATACCCGATTCGCGTACATAGTTCTCTTCGTACCACCCGCAAGACCAGAATGCCTTCTCGTCGCCGTCGTCCGTGACCACGGTCGATATCTGCAGCAAACGCCAGTGCCCCGTCGCATCGTCGCCGTCGATCTCGATGACCGGGCTGAACGCAAAATGCTGGTTGAGCCGCAGGCAGGGCCACAGAGCCGCGTGCATCGCGCGAATGCGGCGTCTGCCATGTACGACCATCAGGTCCTCGCCCTCATCGAGCACGGCGTCGTCAGTGAACAGGTCGGCGAACTCAGCGCCTTTCCGGGGATCGTCCGCGTACAGGCAGTACCGGGACTTCAGCCGACGGATCGCATCGATGTCCTCGATGTGCTGCAGGCGTTCTTCGATGGATCGGGTCATGCGCGGTGCTCGGCAATTCGAGTAGTCGGGCCATGCTAAGAGCTGTACGCCCGGCAGTCTATGTCGGGCCCTGACAGCGGCCTGTCATCTCCGGCCAGCGGGTCGTATCGGGAATGGCTGTTTCTGACAATCCGTTGGCCCGGTGTCCCAGTGAGTCGGCGCCGTACTGCGACTAGCATGGCGCATGTCGGCCCGGCCCGCCGGCCGGACACGGAGGCGATGAATGGGTGAGTATTTTGATCTCGGTGGCAAGACAGCACTGATCGTCGGCGGCACGAGCGGAATCGGTCTGGCGGTCGCCAGGCGTTTCACCGCCGCCGGCTGCCGCACCACGGTGGCCGGTCGCAGTGCAAAGCCCGGCTGCGATACCGGTAGCCTGGAGTTCCATGCTTGCGACCTGACCGTCGATGCCAGCGTCGCGAGTCTGTTTGCAAACGTCGTTGAGCGCTGCGGTCCGCTCGACATCCTGGTGATCAATGCCGGGATTGCACCGGAGGACAGCGGTCCGCTTGGATCAATGACACCGGACGAGTTCGACCGGGCCATGGCAACGAACACCCGCGGTGCCTGGCTCTGCCTCAATGAGGCGCCGGAGGCGATGGCTGCAGGCGGGTCGATCATCCTCACCGGCAGCGCCGCGGCGGACCTCGTCTTTCCCGGATACGCCAACTACGGCGCATCAAAATCGGCGCTGATGATCATGGCACGGCACGCGGCTGCGCAACTGGGTGAGCACGGAATTCGTGTCAACTGTATCAGTCCCGGCACGGTTCTGACGCCGATGCAGCCGGGCGACGATCCCGAAGCGCAGATCTGCAGGGTACAGACCTGTCTCGGGCGTGCGGGAACGACAGACGAAGTCGTCGGCGCCTATCATTTTCTTGCCGCCGACGATAGCCGATACGTGACGGCAACCGAGTTGGTCGTCGACGGCGGCTGGGTTGGAGGCGTCACGCTGCAGTCGGCGGAGGCGATGCTCAACGGGCTCGGCGGCAATTCGATCGAGGGAGAAGGCCGTGGCCGGCACTGATCGTTCGCACGCACATTTCGAACGAGCCCGGCGTGTTATCCCGGGTGGCATCCAAAGCAACTATCGCAAGAGTGAGTCGCACGTGCCGGTTTACATATCGCATGGCAGGGGTGCCCGGTTGTTCGACCTTGATGGCAACGAATACATCGACTACTCGCTGAGCTATGGCCCGTCAATTCTCGGGCACAGCAATGAGCACCTGCGGGCGTCGATTGTTCGCCAGGCCGAAAAAATGTACAGCAACGAAGTCAACGCGCTGGAGCAGGCTGCCGCTGAGAAGATCGTTGCGCATGTGCCCTGCGCCGAACTCGTGCGTTTCGCCTGTAGCGGGACCGAGGCAAACTACAATGCGTTGCGTATTGCCCGGGCCTACACGGGCCGCAACATGGTGGTACGTTTCAACGGCCACTACAACGGCTGTCTGGATCAGTTGATCGGCGGCATTGTCGACGATCCGCAAAACCCGGTGCCGGTTCACGGTGAACGCGAGACCGATGCGTTTTCGCAGATGGGCAACACGGCCGGGCGTGCGGCACATGCCTTTCATGACTCGTACATGATCGAGTGGAACGATCTCGATGCCCTGTCGGCACTGCTGTCACGCTTCGGAGACGATATTGCCGCCGTCTGCATGGAACCGGTCATGGTGAATTTCAATGGCTGCCTGCCCGAGCCCGGCTATCTCGAAGGCGTGCGCGAATTGTGTACCCGTTATGGTGTCGTCCTGGTGTTCGACGAGGTTCTGACCGGGTTTCGGATGGGATTGGGCGGGGCGCAGGGAGCGTTGGGCGTGATCCCGGATGTCGCTACTTTTGCAAAAGCGATCGGCGGTGGATTTCCGGTATCAGTGTTTTGCGGCAAACGAGAAATAATGGACGTGGTAACGCGTGCCGAGGTTATCGCGGCGGGGAGCTACAACGGCCATCCTCTGGCCATGGCCGCAGTGATTGCGACCATAGAAGAACTGGAACGGGAAGCGGGTGCTGCGTTCACGCGCATCAACGCGCTGGGCAACGCCCTCGCCGACGGGCTGCGAGACAAGTTCGATCGACATGGCGTGCCGTTGATACTGCAGGGCTTCCCGGCCGCGTGGACCATTGCCTATTCGGATCGGGGACGAATCATCAATCACCGCGATTCCCTGGCACAGGGCGATACCTGGGCAAAAGGGCTGGTATTCTCACGACTCATGAACAGTCGGAACGTCATTGTTCAGGCGAGGTTCTGCACTTCGGCGGCTCACACGGAGCAAGACGTCGAGGAAACCTTGAGACGGGCCGACAAGGCCATAGCGGCGTTTACCGCGGAGGCGAGGTAGCCGTGGCCGCGGCGCAACGGCAGGGCGCCGCGTCTTCGGACAGCGATCGGCCGGTCACCGTGACGGCCGCGGTATTGCTGATGTGTGCCGGTGTGTCGATGTTCCAGGTGGAACCTCTGTTCCTGGGTGTAGTGGCGGAACAGATGACGCTGAGCGGAGGAGATTTGGGCATCCTGGCCGGTGTTGAGTTACTGGGCGCCGCGCTGGGGTCGATCTGTGCCGTGTTCTGGGTGCCGCACTTCGACTGGCGCAAGGTCGCGTTCGCATCTCTGGGCGTGATAGTAGCAGGCAATCTGCTGTCCGCCACGGCGGGTCAGTTTCACCAACTCGTCACCATTCGTTGTCTTACCGGGGTCTTTGGGCAGGGTACTGCTTACGCGGTTGGTCTTGCCGTGGTCAGCGACATGCGCAACCCGGAACGGGTGTTCGGAATCACGGTAGCCTGCCAGGTCGGGCTCGCCATGCTGGCGATGGTGTTTATGCCGCCACTGATCGAACGCTGGGGTGCCGGCGGCGTCCTGTATCCCTTGGCGGTGTTCGCGTTGTTGGTGTTGCCGTTCTCGTCCCTGTTGCCTGCAGCCGTGGGGGGGCTTGAGCGAGCCGGGGAGGGTCGCGGCTACGACTCTCCCGCGCCGATCGTTCTTGCCCTCGGAACCCAGGTTGTCTGGTATCTGGGCGTCGGTGCGGTGTGGGCCTTTCTGGAGCGCATCGGCGCGGCGTCGCACATCGAACTTGCGGACATAGGGGCTGCGCTAGCTATCGGTATGGGGGTCGGCATACTGGGTGCGTTGCTGGCATCCGTCGTGGGGAGCCGCTGCGACCAGATCAGAATGTACGCGCTGGCGATGATTGTGCAGGTAGCGGCCTTGCTGATCTTGGCGAACGAACTGAGTTGGGTGTCTTTCGTCGTGGCGGTGACCCTGTTCAATATTTCCTGGAACTTCGCTTTACCGTTCCTGCTCGGCGCCATCGCGGCCCACGACCACAGCGGCCGGTTTACCGTGCTGCTGATCGCAGCCCAGGGTCTCGGGGTGGCCGTCGGTCCGGTGATTGCCGGTGTGTTGAGTGAGGTCGTGGGGTATGCGGCGATCTGCTACTTCGCGATCGCTGCATGCGTTGGCAGTGTCGTGGTCTTCCGCCGGACCCGTCGTTTCAATCGAGGAATACAGCATGGCTAGACTGAGTCAGACGCGTCTCACCCGGTACAGGGAGCTCGCAGACAAGGGGCTCTGGGATATCAACGATAAAGACTTCCGGTCGTTTTATACCCGGGCCGCTGCTGAGGGTGCGGAACTGGTCAGCAACAATTTTTCGGCAGCGGGGATGTTCCGGGCGCCCCATCGAAAAACCCTCGAGGGCGTCGATATTGCCCTGGTGGGGATTCCTCTGGACCTCGGTGTACCCAACCCGAGGCCCGGTACGAGGCTCGGGCCTAAGGAGCTTCGCTACTGGTCACTGGATCGCAATCTCGTGCACTACAAGACGAAAGTCTGCCCGTTCGATATCTGCAATATCATCGATTGGGGTGACGTTGAGTTCACGGATGATGCGTACAATCTTGCCGCTTGCCTCGAGCAGATCCATGCGGACTACGAGTCGTTTGCGGACAGGGATATCGCGACGCTAACTATCGGCGGCGAGCATACGTGCACGTACAGCGTGCTGCGCGCCCTGTCGAGGGAGGGGGAAGAGCCGCTGGCGGTGATTCACCTGGATGCACACGGTGATACGAGTACGAATTTCGGTGGTACGCGTATCAGCGATGCGACGCTGTTTCAGGTAGCGACATGCGAGGGATACATCGATCCGGAAAAAACCATCCAGATCGGCCTGCGCGGCAGAGGCGTGCCACGCTGCGATTTTTCGCGCGACAGTGGCATGCGGATCGTCTACGTCGATGAGTTGCAGGAAAGCGGCGTGGCGGCCATTATCGAGGAAATTTACCGGACGATTGGTAGCGGGCGCTGTTACCTGTCCATCGATACCGATGTGCTCGACTGCGCGGTGATGCCCGGTACGACGCTGCCCGAACCTTTCGGTCTCAGCGGTGTCGAGGTGCGCGACATCATCCGCGGAGCGGCGGATCTGGATGTCGTCGGGGCTGACCTTATGGAGTTGAGTCCACCCTGGGATCCGACCGGCATGTCGTCCTGTCTTGCCTCCGGATTGGCGTTCGAACTGCTGTGCCTCCTGGCGGAAGCTAAGCTCCGCAGAAACGGAACACCAAAGCTGACACACTGGTCCGGCGACAGCTCCTGAGAACTCGGCATCGATACATGAAGCGCGCCTACGCCGAGTTCTCCGACGAGGGTTTCGAGATCATATCGGTAACGCTGGATGAGAACCGCGAGGACTGGGAGATCTTGTCCATCGAGGAAGACATCCCCTGGTACAATGCCGGCGGTCCCCGGTAGGCGGGTAGGACTCACAGACAGGACTGATGTGTCGATCTGCGCGGCCGCATGATCTTTCTGGAACTAATAAAGTCGTTTGAGTTCTAGGGTTAGATATCATTCTTAGACAAGACTGTAGATCGATGGCCCCTTCTCCGATGGGAGAGGGGGTCTTTTACGATACTCGTGAGTTATCCGAATACCTGAGAGACTAAACATGTTGAAGACATTTATCGCCGTATTTGTATTGATTCTCACTGCGGCTTGCGCAGCGGAGTCACCTCAATCATCGTCGGTCGCCGACAATACGTCTGCTGCCGCTAGCATCGAAGATCCTCACCTCTGGCTGGAGGAGGTCGAGGGCGCCAGGGCGCTTGCATGGGTAGAAGAACAAAACAGGCATTCGGTCAGCTACCTGCAGGGTTTGCCGACCTTCGATGACATGGCCTCCGAGACGCTTGAAATCATGAACTCGGACCAGCGTATTGCGACGCCGAGCATTCGTGGCGACTTTGTCTACAATTTCTGGAAAGACGCCAATAACGTTCGCGGTCTCTGGCGACGTACGTCTGTCGATGACTATCTTGCCGGCACGCCGGACTGGCAGGTGCTGCTGGACCTGGATGCCCTGGCCGAAGAGGAAGGTGAGGATTGGGTCTGGAGGGGCTCAAACTGCCTGCGGCCCGAGTATCGTCACTGTGTACTGAGGCTCTCCCGCGGGGGTGCCGATGCAGTTGTTATTCGAGAGTTTGACGTTGCCGCAACTTCGTTTGTTGAGGGCGGGTTCTATGTCAGTGAAGCCAAGACACAGCTCAGCTGGATCGACGCAGACACGGTCTTTGTTGGAACTGACTTTGGCGACGGCAGCCTCACGGAGTCGGGCTACCCAAGGACGTCGCGGGTTTGGAAGCGCGGCACCGCGCTGGAAGGCTCAATCGAGGTATTTTCCGGAGAAGTCGCGGACGTTGCCGCGAGTGCATCTATGTCCTGGGACGGTGATAACGCCTACCGGATAGCAACCCGGACGCCTTCGTTTTTTACGGCGATGCACTTCCTGATGGCAGAAGACGGTGAAATGAAGCGCATCGAGATTCCCGATGACGCGTTGTTCCAGGGTGTTTTCAATGGCCAGATGCTGGTCGGGCTGAAGTCGGATTGGACACCTGCTGAAACGACGTTTGCGCAGGGCTCGCTGCTGGCCGTCGATTTCGACGACTTCATGAATGGCGGCCGCGACTTCGAAGCGTTGTTCGTGCCCGCCGAAAACACGGCTTTGCCACGCGGCGGCATCATGTCGACACGCGACTATATCGTACTGAACATCCTTGAGGATGTCGTCAGTCGTATGGTGCGCCTCGAACGCGTGGACGGCGAGTGGATTCGCGAAGACATCGAAACCGAATCTCCGGGCAACATCAGTTTCGTGACGTCGTCTGAAGATACCAATACGTTCCTGTTTTCCTACGAAGGATTCCTGCGCCCGGATACGCTGTATGTCACTGAGGACGGCGGCGCCTCGATTGAAGAGTTGCAAACATTGCCGGCATTCTTCGATAGTGAAGGCATGGCCGTCGAGCAACGTTTTGCGACCAGCAGTGACGGCACGCGCGTACCGTACTTCCTGATGTTGCCGGCCGGATTCGAGGCGGACGGTACAACGCCGACGCTGTTGTACGGCTACGGTGGATTCAGGGTCAGTCTGACCCCGGGCTACAGCGCTACAGTTGGTACCAATTGGGTCAGCCGCGGTGGCGCCTATGTCGTTGCGAACATTCGTGGCGGCGGCGAGTACGGTCCCGCCTGGCACCAGGCGGCACTCAAAGAGAATCGCCAACGTGCGTACGACGACTTCATTGCAGTAGCCGAGGACCTGATTTCGCGCGGTGTCACCAGCCCGAAGCACCTCGGCATTTGCGGCGGTTCGAACGGCGGCCTGTTGACCGGCGTCATGCTGACGCAGCGCCCCGATCTTTGGAATGCTGTTGTTGTGCAGGTGCCGCTGCTCGACATGAAGCGGTTCAATCAGCTACTGGCGGGCGCCTCATGGATGGGTGAATACGGTAATCCGGATACCGACGACTGGGAGTTCATCAAGGAGTATTCGCCGTACCACAATGTGGAGGCAGATGTGCAGTACCCCAGGGCATATATTACGACGTCAACTCGCGACGACCGTGTGCATCCGGGCCATGCAAGGAAGATGGTTGCGCGAATGCAGGGACAGGGTCACGATCTGTTGTATTTCGAGAATACAGTCGGTGGTCATGCGGGCGCGTCGGACAACACGCAGTCGGCTAAGAACGAGGCGATGGTTTACAGCTACCTGTGGGATCAGCTTGGCTGGAAGTGAATTACCCGGACCTTCGGGCGCTACGCCATGCTGCGTGCCGAGGGTCTGGCGCGCAACCCGGAGCGGATCTACCGGATCTACCGCGACGAACGATCAAGCATTGCCATCTGGAGAGAACACTACAACCACGTCCGGCCGCATCGATCACTGGGCAGAAAACCATCTGCCGTGTTCGCCAAAGAAGCCGCCTGATATGCTCAACCTCCCACATCAAGACCGGTTAACTTTCTGCGGTACGGTCAACGACGACAGGCCGACCAACGGGAGGCCCATCCTGTCGGGCGCGCCAATCTTTTAGGTCGTGGAAACTCCACTCTTCTACTTCGTCGGCACCTTCGGTCCCGGCTTGCCCTC
>JAKSCZ010000280.1 GCA_022360335.1 Pseudomonadota bacterium | reverse complement strand
GATCCGACGCGTGGCTCCCCTATTTGGTCTTGCTCCGGGCGGGGTTTACCGTGCCGCGAGCTGTTACCAGTCGCGCGGTGCACTCTTACCGCACCTTTTCACCCTTACCTGCGATGCAGGCGGTCTGTTTTCTGTGGCACTTTCCGTGGGCTCACGCCCCCCAGGCGTTACCTGGCGCCCTGTCCGAAGGAGCCCGGACTTTCCTCCGTAGCGAACTACGGCGGTTGCCTGGCCGACTCCGGTCTTCTCGGGGCGGCGATTTTACACCAACAATCCCCGGTCGTCGGGGGCATCCTGACGATTTATCGGATTTTCCGCCGCTACGATGAGGACTTCTTCTGCAGTTCGAGGACGCGCTCGTAGAGCGCATTCTTTTTGAGCCCCGTCAACTCGGCTGTAATCCGTGCAGCGTCCTTCGCACCGAGTTTCTCGCCGAGCAGCGCCAGCATCCGGTCGGCATCGACCGGCGCGGTGGCCTCGCTTTTGCTGCCGGCCACGACGAGAACGAACTCGCCTTTACCGACGATCTCGCCGCTGCTCAGCCCGGCGTGCAACTCGCCCAGCGGAGCCCGCACGCACTGTTCGTGCAATTTCGTCAGTTCCCGTCCGACGAAGGCCATCCGGTTCGCACCGAATGCGTCGACGAGATCCGCCAGGCAAGCCCCGATGCGGTGCACCGACTCGTACAGGACGATGCTGCGAGTCTCGTTCACGAGCGCCGCCAGCCACTTGCGCCGCGCCGTCGCCCTGGATGGCGGGAAGCCCTCGAAACAGAATCGGTCGGTCGGCAGTCCGGCCGCCGACAGCGCCGCCGTCACCGCGCTCACCCCGGGGACGGGCACCACGGCGATGCCGCGATCGTGCGCGGCACGGACGAGTCGAAACCCGGGATCGCTGACCAGCGGCGTCCCCGCGTCGCTGACCAGCGCCACTTCCCTGCCGTTCATCAGTGCTTCGATGATCTCGCCGGACGCACGATCCTCGTTGTGATCGTGGAGCGCCGTAAGTGCCGGTTTTGCACCGATAGTCGATAGCAATCGCCCGGTGCGGCGGGTATCCTCGGCTGCAACGAGATCCACCGAAGCGAGCGTCTGGCGTGCTCGCGGTGTCAGATCATCCAGGTTGCCGATCGGCGTGGCTACGACGAAGAGTGTGCCGCTCATCTGGCCGGGAATCCGTATCCGTTAATCTAAGAGAATGAACTCAACGCCCCGACATCCTGCCTACGACCGACGCCCGCTGGCAAGCCTGGCCGCCCTGCTCGCGAGTCTCCTGGTTCTCGGTGCCTGCGGCCCGACGAGCATACCGGGGATCGGCGTTTCGGCCGCAGACCGCGCCGAACGCCTCGCGCGCAACGGCGAACACGACGATGCCGCGAGCGCCTACATGGGGCTTGCCGTCGACGCTGCCGGTACGGAACGGGACCGTTACACGCTGCTTGCCGTCGAACAATACCTCGACGCCGGCGACGTCCTCCGGGCGCGCAGCGCGCTGGGCGGCGTTTCCGAGCCTGTTCCGGCCGAGCTCGCGCCGCTCCGCAAGACCAATCGTGCCGCGTTGCTCCTCTATGAGGGCGATGCGGACACCGCGCTGCAACTGCTCGAGCCGCTGAGCCGCGAACCGCTGGCACGTCGGGACCGGCTGCGCGTCGAGCTGTTGCGCGCCGACGCGTGGATTCAGAAACAGGATCCGGCGCGCGCAATCGAAATCCTGGCGCAACGTGAAAGCTGGATCGAGGATCGCCGCGGCGTCGAGCAGAATCGCATGCGTCTCTGGCAGGGCCTGCTGGTCAGCAGTCCGACCGTGCTGCGCAACGCGGCCGAGCGTTCCGCGGATTCGACGGTGAGAGGCTGGCTGACGATCGGCTCGATCGCAGCATCGACGGGGCGTCAGGGTGTCGGCTGGAGTAACGGTGTCGTACGCTGGCGCGAGCAAAACCCGGATCATCCGGCGGTGGTCGTTCTCGGTGAAACGGCCGTGACAGAGCACCTGTTGCTCGAATACCCGCGCCGAATTGCATTGCTGCTGCCCCTGTCGGGGAATGCGGCCAGTGCCGGCAAGGCCGTGCAGAACGGGTTCCTCGGCGCGTATTTCGCGACGGCGTCCGGCCTCGACGATCGCCAGAGCGTACGCATCTACGACGTCAACGCCGAGGGTGGCGCGAACGCCGCATATGCCGCCGCCGTGGCCGACGATGCCGAATTCGTCGTCGGGCCGCTGCTGAGGCGCGACGTCGACGAACTCGCGAACGGCATTCTCGTGCCGGTCCCGGTCCTGACATTGAATTACCTCGCCGCGCAGACACTCGCCCCCCCGGGGCTGTACCAGTTCGCGCTGGCCCCGGAGGACGAGGCGATATCGGCTGCGCAACGTGCACTGAACGATGGCCACGGGCGTGGCGTGGCCCTCGTACCGAACAACGATTGGGGACGCAGACTGCTGACGAGTTTCGTCACCGCATACGAGGGGCTCGGCGGCGCCTTGCTCGACTATCGCCTGTACACGCCGAGCAAACGGGACTTCTCCGACGAGATCGAAAGCCTGATGGGACTGTCGGGCAGCCTGCAGCGCCACCGGCGTTTGCAGGCCAACCTGGGACGAGAGCTGCAGTTCGAGTCGCGCCGCCGCCAGGACACGGATTTCATATTCCTCGCTGCCGGTGCCCCGGCCGGTCGCCTGCTCAAAGCACAGCTCAAATTCCACCATTCGGGCGACATACCGGTGTACTCGACCTCGGCGGTAAACGCACTCGACGGTTATTCGAACAAGGACCTTGACGGCATCATGTTTGCGGACACGCCCTGGGTCGTCGATCCACAGCCGTGGATCGAGCAACTGCCCGGACAGTTTGCCGAGTATTGGCCCGAACAGCGGCGCCTCGTACGCCTGCACGCGATGGGCTACGACGCCTACAACCTGATCGCCTCTCTGTACGCGGCGCGCGGCGGCGCAATCGAGGAACTCGACGGCGCTACCGGGGGCTTGTTCCTCGATCCTGCGGGGCGCATTCATCGGCG
>JAKSCZ010000386.1 GCA_022360335.1 Pseudomonadota bacterium | reverse complement strand
TCCGGTTTCGACGTCGCCGACTTCAAGGGTATCTTCTGGCTCGAATACCTCCACCGCCTGCTCGGTCGGGCGATCGGTATCGTCTTCCTGCTGCCGTTCGTCTATTTCGTGGCAAGAGGCTACATCCGGCAGAGCGACTGGCCAAAGTACCTGCTGATGTTCGCGCTCGGCGGCGCCCAGGGCGTGCTCGGCTGGTACATGGTGAAGAGCGGCCTGGTCGACGTGCCGCAGGTCAGCCACTACCGGCTTACCGCACACCTCGTGGCGGCCTTCGCCATCTACGCTTACATGTTCTGGGTCGCGATGTCGCTGCTGTATCCGCGGGCCTACATCGGCGGAAAACACGATCTGTACGGCCGGACGCTGGCGCTGTTCGTGCTGATTTGCGTCACCGTCCTTTCCGGCGGATTCGTCGCGGGCCTGAAGGCCGGCAAGATCTACAACACGTTTCCGATGATGGGCGATTACTGGGTCCCGCCCGGGCTCATGGCGCTGGAGCCGTTCTGGCGCAACTTCTTCGATAACCTCACCACCGTGCAGTTCGATCACCGCCTGCTGGCGATCGCAACGCTCGTACTGGTCGCGCTCTACCGGTTCTCGGCGCGCAATGCCGATTTGCCGCCCCGGGCCGGGACGGCGATAAGCGCGCTGCTGTACACGGCCGTCCTGCAGGTCGTGCTCGGTATCGCGACCCTGCTGCTCGCGGTGCCCGTCTCGCTCGGTGCAGCCCATCAGGCCGTCGCGATGGTTTTGTTCACGATTGCCCTGTACCTCGTGCACGCGCTGAGGAGAGTCTGAATGCAGGTCTGTTTCGACCAGGAACTCATCGTCCGCTACGGCGGCCGCGGGCCGCGGTACACTTCGTATCCGACCGCACTGCAGTTCCACGACCGGCTCACGCCGGACGACTACCGCGCGCAGGCGGCACAAAGCAATGCGAGCGACGTCCCGCTGTCGCTCTACGTGCACATCCCGTTCTGCCACTCGCTTTGCTACTACTGCGCCTGCAACAAGATCGTGACTCGCAGCGAACCGCGTGTCGCGCGTTACATGGAGATGCTCTACAGGGA
>JAKSCZ010000137.1 GCA_022360335.1 Pseudomonadota bacterium | reverse complement strand
TCGTGCACGCGCTGAGGAGAGTCTGAATGCAGGTCTGTTTCGACCAGGAACTCGTCGTCCGCTACGGCGGCCGCGGACCGCGGTACACTTCGTATCCGACCGCATTGCAGTTCCACGGCCGGCTCACGCCGGACGACTACCGTGCGAAGGCGGCACAAAGCAATGCGAGCGACGTCCCGCTGTCGCTCTACGTGCACATCCCGTTTTGCCACTCGCTTTGCTACTACTGCGCCTGCAACAAGATCGTGACTCGCAGCGAACCGCGTGTCGCGCGTTACATGGAGATGCTCTACAGGGAAATCGACATGCAGGCCCGGCTCTTCGAGCGCTCGCGGATCGTCGAGCAGCTGCATTTCGGCGGCGGAACGCCGACGTATCTCGATCGTGCACAGCTCGGCGCGCTCATGGAGCACCTGCGTGCGTCGTTCACGTTCGACGACAGCGAGTTGCGTGAATTCTCCATCGAGGTCGATCCGCGAACCGTCGACACCGGACGCATCCGGGAATTGCGGGGCCTCGGTTTCAACCGGCTGAGCCTCGGTATCCAGGACTTCGATGAGGACGTACAGCAAGCCGTCAACCGCATACAGTCGCCGGCCGAGGTCGAAGCGCTCGTAAGCGCGGCGCGCGAAGCCGGTTTCGGCTCGGTATCCTTCGACCTGATCTACGGCCTGCCCCACCAGACCGTCGAGAGCTTCGACGAGACGCTCGACATCGTCGTCGCAATGCAGCCCGACCGCCTCGCCGTGTACAACTACGCGCACCTGCCGCAGCGCTTCAAGGGCCAGCGCATGATCGACGCGGACGACATCCCCCTTCCCGGGGTCAAACTCGATTTGTTGCATCGCACGATCGACAGGCTGTGCGGCGCAGGATACGTGTACATCGGCATGGACCACTTCGCGCTGCCCGGGGACGAACTCGTTCAGGCGCGAAAAGAGGGCAGCCTGCAGCGCAATTTCCAGGGTTATTCGACGCATCGCCAGTGCGACCTGATCGCGCTCGGCGTCAGCGGCATCGGCAGTATCGGCAACCTGTTCGCGCAAAACTCGGTCTCGACGATCGAGTACGAGGAAATCATCGAACGCGGCGAACTGCCGATCGTAAAGGGCCTGCTCGTGGACGACGACGACCTGATAAGAGCCGCCGTCATCCAGGACCTGATGTGCTACGACAGCCTGAGTTTCGCCGACTTCAGCGCCAAGCACGGCATCGAATTCCGCGATTACTTCAGAGAGGAGATCGGGAAACTCGACGTGCTGCAGGACGACGGTCTGATAGAGCTGACGGACGACGGCATCGACATCACGCCGCAGGGCCGGCTGCTCCTGCGCAACATCGCGATGACGTTCGACCGCTACATCGACCTGGCCGAGAACGACTCGCGGTTCTCCAAAGCGATCTGAGCGTACAGGCGGGGCGGCCCGGGATCAGCTGACTTCCGTCAGCCACCCGTGCGTGTCTTCGCGCAAGCCGTATTGCAGGTCCTGCAGGGCTTTCTGGAGCCTCGCCCGGTTCGGGCCCGGCTGCCCGTCGCGGACCCGGATCGCCTCGCCCTGGTAGACGAGCGAACCGACCGGCGACAGCGTGGCCGCCGTGCCGGAGAGGCAGGCCTCCCAGGTCGGAACCTTGTCGAGCAGTTCGTCGACCGTGAACGGGCGCTCGCTGATACGGTACCCCAGCCCGGCGCCGAGTTTCAGGATCGAGTCGCGCGTCATGCCGTGCAGGAACGTCGTGTCGAGCGACTTGGTCAGAATCTCCTCGTCGCTGATCAGCATGAAGTTCGCAGCGCCGGTCTCCTGGACGTCGCCTTGCGGGCAGAACAGCACCTGATCGACGCCGTACTCGGCCTTGGCCGCCAGCGTGGGGCCCAGCGCGGCCGCGTAGTTGCCGCCGGTCTTGGTGCTGCCGAGCTGCGCCGTCGTGCGCTCGCGCCGATCCTCGATCAGCAGTTTCAATGCGGCGGCCCCGCCGGCGAAATAGTCGCCCACGGGCGATCCGAGCACGTAGAGAATCGCCTCGTCCGACGGCGCCGCCGCGGCGCCGATGTTCTCGAGCGTGCCGATCAGGGTCGGGCGCAGGTACAGCGATGCCGGCGGTTCGGGAATGTCCGCAAGGTTCGCGTGCACGACGTCGACGACCATGCCGGCGAGCAGCTCCGCATCGGGAACGGGCAGACACAGGGACTCGGCGCTCTTTTGCATGCGAGCGACATGGTCGGGCAGGCGAAATATGCGGCCCTTCCCGTCTGCCCACCGGTACGCCTTGAACCCTTCGAAACAGGTACTCGCGTAATGAAATACGTGTGCGGCCGGGTGCATCGGGAAGGGGGCCAGCGGTTCGACCGACGGCGCACTCCACGCGCCGTCAGCGTACCGTGCGATCGCGAAGTGATCGCAGAATTCAGTGCCGAAAGGCTTCATGTGACGTCGGTCCGGAGGAATTCTCGAATGAGCTAACTTTGCCACCGATCGCAGCGTATTGGCCAGAGGGAAATCCACGTATTTGCCGCGGACGTGCGCGACTACCATAAAACAGGTAGGCCGCGGGTTCGCGCAGGTCAGAAACTCGGCGGCGTGCAGGCCGAGATCAGTTCGCAGGGTACCGCGCCGGGGTTGCGGAACTGGTGGGGCCGGGTGCTCTTGAAGTAATAGGCATCTCCCTTGCGCAATAC
>JAKSCZ010000049.1 GCA_022360335.1 Pseudomonadota bacterium | reverse complement strand
TCAGTGCGACGGACCCCGAAGAAGTCAGCCATATGCTGTTCGGCGCCGGCACCTCGCTGTCCGCATGGTATGCAACGCACCCGCCGCTCGTGGAACGCATCCGGGCGCTCGATCCGGGTTTCGAGGCGTCGGAACTGCCTGCGCTCGATCCGCAGCGCACGCGCAGCCGGGTCTACCCGCAGGCCGCAGCCGCCGGCGGCCCGGCCAGCGAGGTCACGGCCGCTGTCGCCGCCGGCGGCGAAAGGATCCGCGCCGAATCGATCGCCGACACGGTCGGCGAGCCCGGGATCGAGCACGTCGAATACGCGCGCCGCCTTCGCGGATCGATTCCCGAGTCGCTGTACGGTGCCGCGCACTCGACCGAATTTGCCTACCTGCTGACAATCGCGCTGGTACTCGATCGATCCGGGCGCGTCGTCGACCGGCAGCTCGCCCTTGCGCGCGAACAACTCGGGACCGATCGCGCAGATCGCCTGCGCTACTACTACGACGAGATCCTGAAAGCCGGGGCCGAGTACCGCCTGCCGCTGCTGGGAATCGCGTTCCCCACGCTCAAGCTGCGCCCGGCGGCGGAACTCTCGTATCTGGTTTCGCTGGCGATGCGGATGATCGAGGTCGACGGCCGCATCGACCTGTACGAATACTGCTTCTATCGCATCCTGACGAGCAGCCTGGGGCGGTCCGCCGGACCGACGCGGCGCAAACGCGCCCGGCGGCCCGGTCGCGACGAGGTCCGGCGCGCCGCCGTCGGCCTCCTGCGGATCCTCGCGGATTACGGCCACGACGACGACGAGACCAGACGCCGGGCGTTCCGGGCCGGCGTCGATACCCTGGGTGACTGGGCGCGAAAGTTCGAGTACGCCTCGGACCGTAATGAGACGGTACCCGTACTCGACCGCGGTCTCGACGTCCTGCTCGGACTCAGCGGCAAGGGCAAGGAATCCCTGCTCCGCGCGATCGGCGCCGCAGCATCCCACGACGGCCGTCTCGCCGTGCGTGAAGCCGAACTCATCCGCGCCGTCTGTATCTCGCTCGACTACCCGCTGCCGCCGATCCTCGTCCATCGCGCCCATTCATCAACAGATGCCGGAATTGGCGTATGATCGAACGCTGGAGCGATACACTTGTCGGACACCCGTATGAACATCAAACGTAGCCTGGCCGCAGCGGCACTGCTGGCCGTCGCCTTCTCCGCGTCGGCTTTCGCCGCCTCGCGTGAAGAAAAGCGCGTCGCCGACGCCGCCGACGTGGTCGATCGACTGTCCCGCATCCCGGAAAAATCGATTCCGCCGAACCTGCTGTCCCGCGCCTACGCGGTTGCCGTCATCCCGGACGTCGTGCGTGCGGCATTCGGGCTCGGCGCGCGGCGCGGCAAGGGGGTACTGGTCGTCAGGCAGGACGACGACTCCTGGAGCAACCCGGCGTTCGTGACGCTGACGGGCGGCAGCGTCGGCTGGCAGATCGGCGCCGATTCGACCGACGTCATCCTCGTCTTCAAGACGCGCAACAGCGTCGACGGCATCGCCAACGGCAAGCTGACGCTCGGCGCAAACGCGTCGGTCGCCGCGGGACCGATCGGACGTCAGGGCAGCGTTGCGACCGATATCCAGTTCGAAGCCGAGGTGTACTCGTATTCGCGCAGCCGCGGTCTGTTCGCCGGCGTCGCGCTGGAAGGCGCCGGCGTCACGATGGATCGCCGCGCCAACGCCGCGTTCTACGGCTCGACCGGCATGACGCCGGAGAAGATCTTCGTCAGCTCGCCCAACGTCGCTCCGGACGTCGCCAACACGTTCGTGCAGGTGTTGACGGCGCAGACGGCCCGTCTGCCGACATCGCCCGGCATGAACACGGGCAGCGCCCCGTCGCAGGAAGCCGTCGAAGAGGAATCCGACGTGAGGACCTACGGTCTTCCCGGTCCCGGGGAATCCACCGACGACACCGGCTACGACCCGAATTACTAGCAGCGGCGTCGATAACGGGGGGCGCGACACATTGAACGACCTGACTACCGGGGTCCAGCGGCTGGCGGAGCAGATCGGGCCCAACCTCTACCTGCAGGCCGCGATCATTGCAGCCGTATTCGTTCTCGTCGGCAAGATAGCCGACTGGATCATCTCGGGCGTGGTCGGGCGAATCGCGAAACGCTCGTCGAACGATTTCGACGACTCGCTCGTCGACCTCGTCCATCGGCCCGTGATGTTGTCGTTCGTCCTGATCGGTCTCGGACTGGCGACCCTGCGCCTCGGGCTGCCCGAC
>JAKSCZ010000289.1 GCA_022360335.1 Pseudomonadota bacterium | reverse complement strand
TCTCGGCGACGCCGCCCCCGACGCCGCTGTCGACCTCGTCGAAGACCATCGTCGGGATGGCGCTGCCGCCGCTCGCGATGACCTGGATCGCCAGGCCCATGCGCGACAGCTCGCCGCCCGACGCGATCTTCGCCAGCGGCTGCGGCGTCTGTCCGGGATTTGCGCCGATCAGGAAGCGGACGTCGTCAAGGCCCCAGGATCGGGCTGCGCCGTCGCCGAGGGGAACGAGTTCGACGTCGAATACGCCACCCGGCATGCCGAGCCCGTGCATGGCCTCGGTGACCCGTGCGGCAAGCCTTTTTGCCGCTTGCGCGCGGGCGCGCGAAAGTGCGCCTGCCCTGTCCAGGTACGAGGATCTGGCCCCGGCCGCCCGTTCCTCGAGTTCGCGGCTGCGTTCTTCGGCATGGCCGAGTTCGTCGAGTTCCGCGCGCAGCGTGCCTTCGAGTCCGGGCAGTTCGTCCGGATCGACCCGGTGCTTGCGCGAAATCGTGTGGATGGCGTCGAGACGTTCCTCCACCCTGTCCCGCCTGGCGGGGTCCATATCGACCGACTCGCCGTAGCGGCGTAGCAGGTCGGCGGCCTCGCTGATCTGGATACCCGCGGAATGCAGGAGTTCGAGCGCGGGCCCGAGAGCCGCATCGTATTCGACGAGCGGTTCGACGGATCGCCGGGCACCGGCGATGAGGCCGTTGGCGTTGCCGGCCTCGCTGTCGAAAAGCCCGTCGAGTGCCGACGCGACGCCTGCTGCCAGACGTCCGCTGTTGCGCAGTTTTTGCCGCTCGCTCTCGAGCGCTTCGGCTTCGCCCGACTCCAGCCCCAGGGTTTCGAGTTCCCGCAGCTGGAACGTCAGGAGATCCAGTCGCGATGCCCGATCGGCCTCGGCGTCGCGCAGCCGTTGCAGCCGCTCCGACAGCGTCTGCCATTCGATGAAGTGAGCGGCAACGACGGCGCGGTCGTCCAGGACGCCGCCGAAGTGGTCGAGGAGGTCGCGCTGCACGTCCTTTCGGCCGAGGGACTGGTGGAAATGCTGCCCGTGTATGTCGAGCAGCATTTCGCCGAGCGCCTTGAGCCGGGAAAGCGGAACGGCGTTGCCGTTGACGAAAGCCCGCGAGCGGCCGTCCGCGTTGATGACGCGGCGCAGCAGGCATTCGCCGTCGAGATCCAGCGCCTGCTCATCGAGCCAGGCGGCGACATCGGGCAGCGCGGATACGTCGAACCCGGCGGCAAACTCCGCCCGCTTTGCGCCTTCTCGAACGAGCTGTGCGCTGCCGCGCTCGCCGAGGGCGAGCGCGAGTGCGTCGACGAGGATGGACTTGCCCGCGCCGGTCTCGCCGGTCAGGACGGTCATGCCGGACGCGAACTCGATGTCGATACGGTCGACGATCGCGAAGTCGCTGACTTGCAGGTTCATCAACATGGGCCCGCCCCGTTCACGGGCCCTGGTCTTCCGGTGCGTCGCGCTTGCGGCTGTCGCGTCCCCAGAAGAGCTTGGAACGCAGGATGCCGTAGAAGTCGTGAGCCGGGGGGTGCAGCAGCGTGATGCGCTGTTGCGCGGCCGCGACGCGCAGCGTATCGCCCGGCTCGAGCGTGCCGAGGTGATTGCCGTCCACGGTGATCTCGGCGCGCTTGTCGTCGCGTCGCACGAGGACGATCTCGATATTCTGGCTCGCCGGGACGACGATCGGCCGATCGGTCAGCGTGTGCGGGCAGATCGGCACGAGAGCCACTGCGTCGATGTGCGGTTCGAGGATCGGCCCGCCGCAGCTGAGGGCGTACGCCGTGGAGCCGGTCGGTGTCGCCACGATCAGCCCGTCGCCCGCGTGCCTGTTGACGAATACGCCCGCTACGCTCGTTGAGAAATCCACCATGCCGCCCTTGCCGCGGCGCTGCAGGACGACGTCGTTGAGACCGTAAGCCAGGCGCTCTTCCCCGACGGCCGTTTCGAGGATCGCCTCCAGCAGCATGCGGGAGTCTTCCTGGTAGTCGCCCGCCAGGATCTGGTCGACGCTCGAGAGCATCTCGTCCGGCGTGATGTCCGCGAGGAAGCCGAGGCGGCCGCGATTGACGCCCAGGATCGGGGTGCCGCTCCCGCGCGCCAGACGGCCGGCATACAACATGGTTCCGTCGCCGCCGATGGCTATCGCAAGGTCCGCGTCGCTGCACAGCGCCTCTTCCGGAAGCCGCGTTACGGGTAGATCCAGCCCCAGCGTGTCGGCTGCAAATACCTCGCAGCCGGCTTTTGTCAAATGCGCGGCAAGCGCCTGCATCGGCCCGGCGACACGCGTGTCGGCGTGCCGCCCGACGAGCGCGATGCGTCGGAATGCCTTGGTCATGGGCCGATTGTTGCAGACCCTTGACCGACCGCCAAGGCGTTGCTAGCGTTTTTACCGAATGATAGGAGAAGTATCCACAGACATTCCCAGCGGCCGTGGCCGGCACCTGCTCAAGGTGCTGATCCAGCGCTATATTCGCGACGGGCATCCGGTCGGCTCACGCACCCTGTCCAGGGATTCGGGCCTCGACCTGAGCCCGGCGACGATTCGCAACGTCATGTCGGACCTGGAGGACATGGGGCTCGTGTCGGCGCCGCACGTCTCCGCCGGGCGCGTGCCGACGCCCCAGGGCTACCGCCTTTTCGTCGACACGCTGGTGCGTTACCGGCAACCGGGCAACAACGACATCCAGCGTATCCGGCAGAAGCTCAAAGGCGAATACGACTCGCCCGGCGATCTGATATCGACGGTCTCGAGCATGCTCTCGGAGTTTACGAGTATGGCGGGTGTCGTCAGCGTGCCGCGTGCTCCGCAGACCTGCCTGCGGCAGATCGAGTTCCTGCCGCTGTCGGAAAACCGGGTGCTCGTGATCCTCGTCATCAACGATACGGAGGTACAGAACCGTATTCTGCACACGGACCGGGACTACTCCGCGGACGAGCTTCAGCAGGCGCAGAATTACATCAACCGGCATTACGCGGGGACCGACCTGCACACGGTGCGCGGGAAGCTGCTCGAGGACCTGGAGGAGACCCGCGATTCGATGAACCGGGCGATGCACGACATCATCGCCGTGGCACATTCGGCCATGGGGAAGGCCGAGAACCCGGATGAGGAGTACGTGCTCGCCGGCGAAACCAATTTGATGGACTTCGCCGAGCTGTCGGACGTCGACAAGCTCCGCCAGTTGTTCGATGCGTTCTCGCACAAACAGCTGATCCTGGACCTGCTCGATCGCAGTATCAACGCCAACGGTGTC
>JAKSCZ010000300.1 GCA_022360335.1 Pseudomonadota bacterium | reverse complement strand
TGTCGAACGCGAGTTGCGTAAACACCTGCGACACCGCAACCGCGGGCACACCGCCGCCCGCCGGAGGCGGATTCTCCGGCCCGATCGCTACCGGTCCGCCTCCGCCGCCGCCGCAGGCGGCGAACAGCCCGCAGACCGGCATCAGCACGGCCTCGCACAACTTTCTCAGTCTCATCTTCGACAACTCCCAGGCATCGGAGACGCCAGCTTAGAACGTACTCGAGCGCTATCTGACGATGAGCGCGTCGTCTCCGGCCTTGAACGCGTGCAACTCCAGGTCGTCCGTCAGGCGCACGAGATACGGATGCCAGCGGTCGCCCTCGCCGCGGCGGTAGTATCCCGAGATCGCCCACCCGGGCGCCTCGGGATAGACATAGACCTTGCCGACCTGACGGTCCGGCGACAGCGGATCGACGATCTCGAGCCCGCCGGCGCCGACTTCCCGCCTGAGCAACGCGCGCGATGCTGCTACCGCAGCCGTTTCCGCTTGACGCTGCGCGCGCGGCCCGGGATCGGTGATCCAGCGGAAGGCGAGAACCGCGACGGCAAGGCCGATGCCGAAAGCGAATACGATGCGCCCGATACGGTGATTCATGTCATGCGATTCCGAGCACCTTGTGCGTCTGGACGCTGAGCTTCCACTGAGGATGCGCCAGGCAGAATGCAACGGTACGCGCCGTGTTCTGCGCGAGCTCGGCGCCGTCCATCGGTTGCAGGAAGAAGTGGTCGAACGCGAGCCCCGCGAAACGCCCGGGCTGGGCCTCCGCCTCGGGTTGCGGATAAACCAGTTTCAGTTCGTCGCCGCTCGTCTGCACGACCGGCGCCGACCCTTTCGGACTCACACACAACCAGTCGATCGCCGCAGGCGCGGCGATCGTGCCGTTGGTCTCGACGCCTATGCGGAAACCGGCCTCGTGCAAGGCCCCGATCAATTCGTCGTCGAGCTGCAGCAACGGCTCACCGCCCGTGCAGACGACGTACGCAGACGAGCCGGCGGGGTCGCCGGGCCAGTGCTCACCGACCGCCGCCGCGAGCGCCGCCGCGGTCGCGAACTTGCCGCCGCCGGGACCGCCGGTCCCGACGAATTCCGTATCGCAGAACCGGCACGCGGCTTCGGCCCGGTGCGCTTCCCGCCCCGACCACAGGTTGCACCCGGCGAAGCGCAGGAACACGGCAGGGCGGCCCGTGTGTGCGCCCTCTCCCTGCAGGGTGTAATGGATTTCCCGGATCGAGTAGGTCATGACGATGCATCGAGCGGGTCGGCAATGCCGGCCTCGGCGAATCCCCTGGCGCGCAGCTCGCAGGCCGGGCACACACCGCAGGGCGGTCGCTCGCCGTTGTAACAGGTGTGGGTCTCGGCCATGGCGGGCAACGCGCCGAGATCGCGCGCGAGTTCGACCGTCTCTTTTTTCGACAGGTGCATGAGCGGGGTATGAATCTCGACGCCGCTCTCCATGCCGAGCCGCAGCGCCCGTTGCAGCGCGGCTATGCTTGCTTCGCGGCAATCGGGGTAGCCGCTGTAGTCTGTCTGCGCGACGCCCGTGACGAGGTGCGAGATGCCGCGCTGCCAGGCCCAGGCCGCCGCGAACGTCAGGAAGATCAGGTTGCGCCCCGGCACGAACGTGTTCGGCAGGCCCGTATCGGCGTCGGCGCCCGGCAGCACGCCCACATCCGGATCGGTCAGGGCGTCGCCGCCCAGCCTGCCGAACGTGTCGATCGGCAGGCGCGCGTTGGATACGCCCGCGATCTCGGCGACTTTCGCTGCGCAGTCCAGTTCGATACGGTGCCTCTGGCCGTAGTCGAAGGTCAGCGTATCGACGGACTCCCTGCCGAAGCGATCGATCGCCCAGTAGAGGCAGGTCGTGGAATCCTGGCCGCCCGACAGGACGACCAGCGCCCTCTCCCGCTCCGACGACATCAGCCGGGCTTCCCCGCCGTCTTCGCCGAGGCATCCCACGCAAAACGCGCCACCGCGCTCCGGCGACGGTCAATCATCGCCGAACAGCGCGGCCAGGGCGTCCTGCGCCGCGTCGGCCTCGGCCTTGCGCGCCGGGTCGAACGCCGCGTCCGACGGCTTGAACCAGTCGCAGAAATTCGGCCGCTCCTTCTCGGTCACGTCCTCGGCGCCATCTTCCCGACATTGTCGCGGCACGTGGCGATCGAAGAACGCGCACATCCTGCAGACGTGGAGATCGGCACTGCATGCCGGGCACCGGTCGTGACGCGACAACGGCAGGGACAGTTCCGCGAGCGCCGCGCCGCAGCGATAACAGGCCAGGTTGTGAGACACGCACGTCTCCCCCAAAAAAACCGTAGGAGGGCTTCAAACATCGTGGGAGGGGCTTTAGCCCCGACTCCGTTCGGGCCTGAAGGCCCTCCTACATCGATGCCCGCAGTATAACGCCTGTGGACGATCGGAAACGGTCTCAGCCTGGCGGCGAAACTCTCAGGACCTTCGCGCCCCGCAGCTCTCCCGAGCGGAGTTCGCCGAGCGCCCGGTTCGCATCTTCGAGCGCGTAGACCTCGACTTCGACGCGCAGCGGAATCGCCGCGGCGATCGGCAGGAACGCTTCCAGGTCCCGCCGCGTCACATTCGCGACCGACTTGATCTCCTTCTCCATCCACAGATGGTCCTCGTACCGGATCCCGGCCATCAGTGCACGGTCGCCCGCCTCCTTGCGGATGGCATTGATGATCAGCCGGCCGCCCGGTCGCAGGCATTCGAGCGCCGCGAGGACCGGCCGCCACGCCGGCGTCGTATCGATGATCGCATGCGGCGCCGCCGGCGGCTGCGCCATCGTATCCCCGGCCCAGTCCGCGCCGAGTTCCAGTGCGAACGCCCGTTCCACGGGACTGCGCGCGAATACGAACACCGGGCAGCGCGGATACAGGTGTTTCGCAAGCTGCAGGACGAGGTGGCCGGACCCCCCGAATCCGGTCAGGCCGAGCACCTGGCCGTCGGCGATGCCGGCCAGCATCAGCGACCGGTAGCCGACGCCGCCGGCACAGAGCAGCGGCGCCGCCTCCTCGTCGCTGAATACGTCGGGGATCGGATAGGCGTAGTCCTCGGGCACCACGACGTACTCGGCGTAGCCGCCGTCGGCGTCGCGCCCCGTCGCGCGGAACGATCCGGACAGGTTCTCGTCGACGGCGCCGCTCGAAGAATGAATCCAGCCGACACCCACGCGGTCCCCTTTCCGGAACCGCGTGCAGCCCGGCCCTGCGGCCGCAACCCGACCGACGATTTCGTGTCCGGGGATCACGGGAAACGCCGGCGGCGGGGTACGCCCCTCGATTTCGTCGAGTTCGGTGTGACAAACGCCGCACACGGAGACCTCGATCAGTACGTCCCCGGTCTCGGGTACCGGCCGGGGCCGCTCCACGAGTTCCAGCGGCGCCGCGTTCTCGTCGAACCCGGCGATTCCCAGCAATACCATCGCGCGCATCGGACTCGCTCCTTTACCGGCCCACGATCAGAGTATATGGTGCTTCCGTTTCCGGTTCTAAGCACCTCACATGCGACAGTCCCATCTCCCGCCCGCCGTGCTTGCAGCCGTACTCAGCGCCTGCGCGACCGAATCGGTGGCCCTGAACAGCGACCGGATCGAAAAACGCTTCGGCAGCTACGGCATCGACTTACTCGCAAGCGAAGCGGGCCTGCGGCGTTCCAATCTCTTCAGTCTCGAGGGCGGCACGGCGATCTGCCGAACGTACGCCGTCGTACAATTCGTCGAGCAACTCGACGAGCGTTACGACGACGCCCATGCGAGAGTCCTCGCCGGCAACCCGATCGGCGAGACGTTCCGGGAAGACGGCTGGGAAGTTCGCAAGAACACCGCGCACATCGGCGCCGTGCGCCTCCCGGACAGGCCGACCGAGGTCGCCGGGCTCATGCGGCTGTCCGCCCCGCGCGATCTGGCGCTGCATGTCTACCGGCTCGGGCTGGTCCGCGAGGACGTTCTGCTCGAGTACGCGACGATCGTGGAAGTACACCACCCCGATTACCTGACCGCAGGTCAGCTCAGGGAACTCTTCGAGGACGACGGGACAAGGTCGCTGACGGCCGGGGACGTCGCAGAACTCACCTCGCTCGTCTTCGCGCCGGCCGACGGCCGGAAGTTCACCGCCGGGCGCGGCGGCGGCCGCGAAGCATGATCGCCCGGCGGCGGGCCGTTATATCGACACCGTCGGGAATCTCCTTGCCGAGGCCGGGATTGTCGTACGGATCGTAGCCGTCGGCGGATTCGGGCTCCACAATAGAAAACACATCAGAATCTTGTTCGACCCCGTTGTTTTTTCTACGATTCTCCTCAAGCTCCGCCAGTAGTTCAGCGCGAGATTTCATGGCGTCGTCTTATCGTTATCGGCCGGGTGCTACCGGTCGCCTGCCGGTCTAGCTTCCCTCGATCCGCTTGCGGATGCAAGCGCCGGAGAGCTTTCCGGTTAAGGGCCTGTTCAGCTTGCCTTTATTAGCATCGGTTTCAGGATGAAGAGGTCCGCACGCGAAGCGGACCGGGAGGCAGGAATGAATGCTCGACTGAACGCCCTGCTGGCCGCGCTCGCAACGGCAGTGCCGCTGCTCGCCCCGGCGCAGACGCCCGTCGACGACGACGGCAACGTCATCGGAACCTGGAAACCGTCGCCGGCGCAGGTTGAAGAGGTCGTCGGCAACGAGGACATTCCCCTGCTGTCGGCGACCGAACTGGAGGACCTCGTCGGACCGATCGCGCTCTATCCCGACGACCTGCTCGCCGTTGTCCTGCCTGCGGCGGCCTACCCGCTGCAGATCGTCGACGCGGCGCGCTTCCTCGGGGAACTCGAGAACGATGCATCGCTCGAGCCGGACCCGGAATGGGACGACTCGGTCGTCGCCCTGCTCAATTACCCCGAGATTCTCGAGCACCTCAACGAAGACATCGACTGGACCTGGCGCCTGGGCGAAGCGGTCGTCGCGCAGCAGACGGACGTGGTTTCGGCCATCGAGCGGTTTCGCGATCGCGCCTACGCGGCGGGTAATCTCAAGAGCGACCCCTACCAGACCGTGTCGCGTGAGAACGGCGCCATCGAGATCTCCCCGGTGTCCGAAGACGTCATCTACGTCCCCTACTACGAGCCGGAACGGGTTGTCGTTTACCAGCCGCGGCCCGTGTACTATTACTACCCGCGCCCGTACCCGGTCTATTACTACCCGTATGCGTCGTCTCATCATTTCGACCGCGGGTTTTTCTGGGGCGTAACGACGGCCTTCACGATCGGCTGGCTCAGCGACAGCCTGCACGTTTATCACCACAGCTACTACGGACACCCGTATTACGGCCGCAGCTATTGGGATCGCTGGTGGTACCGGCGCCCGAGCGTCGCCGTATACAACACGACCTACGTCCGCAACCGGGTCATTACGAGGAACCGGTATTACGACGGAGACCGCTGGCACCCGCGCATCGACCGACGGCACTACGTGCGGGACAAACGCGTGGCGATCAATCGCGACTACCGGCGCGTGACCCGGAATCGTACCGACGCGGTACCTCGCAGCCATCAGCGCCGCGTGACGCGCCAGGAACCGATTGCTTTCCGCGAGCGCTCCGACACCCGCCGCGATCGTCTGCGCGAGGTACGGTCCACGCGCGGCGAAACGCCTGCTGCCGCGAAGAAACGCGAATCGGTCCGGCATATCCGGCCCGAACGGCGTGAAACCGTCCGCCAGGTTCGTCCCGAGCGTCGCGAAACGGCGGTGCGACCGCAAGCGCTCAAACCTCAGCAAGCCGTGCGCCAGGTTCGACCGCAGCGCGTGTCGCCTCAACGCGCGGCTCCGCAGCAGGCCGCACCCCGGCGCAGCACATCCAGGCCCGCGCCGCAACGCCGCGAAGCACGACCCGCGCCACAGCGGCGCGAGTCGCGGCGCAGCGAATCGCGAAGCCGGCCCGAGGACAGGCGCTCCGTACGGCGCTAGTCGTTGTCGTCCCGGGCGGGCTCTTCGGGCCTGTCCGGGAGATTCTCCTTCGACGTCAGTTCCCACGCGATGTAGATGATGCATCCCGCGGCGATCAGCGCCAGAAGAACCGACGCGACGGCAATCGTGCTACCCATCACTCAATGCTATCACCCTCGTCACGCGCGGG
>JAKSCZ010000265.1 GCA_022360335.1 Pseudomonadota bacterium | reverse complement strand
GGCCGTCTGCTGCGGCACGCCGGTCAGCGTGGCGAGAGGCGACATGAGCGGCATCGTCACGAACGCCTGGCCGCTGCCCGACGGGATGAAGAAATTGCACACCGTCTGGACGACGAGCATGCCGAGCGCGGACGCTTCGGCCGGCAGGCCTTCGAGCAGGCCGGCGATCGAATGGACGACGGTATCGATGATCTGCCCGTCGGTCATGACGACCTCGATCGTGCGTGCGAAGCCGACGATCAGCGCGGCCGGCGTCATGGCCGCAGCGCCCTCGAGAAAGGTCCGGCTCGTTTCGCCGGCCGGGATACGCGCAATGACCGCCGCGACCAGCCCGATACCCAGGAACACGGCATTGAGCTCGGCGATATACCAGTGCAGCTCCGATACGCCGTACACGAAGCCCGCGAGGCCCAGAACGAAGACGGCGAGAATGGCAATGCGCCGTGGCGTCATCTCGATATCATCCGGAGAATCGAACCCGGTGCCGTAGTCGACGTGGGCCACGAGGCTGCTCTCCGGGTCCGCCTGCACGCGCTTCGCGTAACGCCAGATATGATGGAATGCGATGGCGATGAAGCCCGCCATCATGATCAGCCGCAGCGACCAGCCCGACGTCAGCGGCACGTTGGCGATGTCCTGCGCGATCAGAACGCCGAACGGGTTGATGCCCGCACAGGCCCAGCCGATGCCGTAGGGTATCCAGACCATGCCCATCGCGACGACTGCGTCCATGCGCATCGCCAGGCTCATCGTCACGATGATCGGCACGAGCGGCACGTACTCCTCGCCCATGCCGATGGTGAAGGAACCGACGCTGAACAGCACGAGACAGCCGCCGATCAGGAGCCACGGACTCTTGCCGAGTCGCTCGACGGCGCCGTGCAATGCCGCATCGATGGCGCCGGTCCTGCGCAGCACGGCGATCACGCCGCCGACGAGGAAGATCAGGAAGATGATGCCCTGCGCCGACTCGAGTCCTTCGGAGATCGCCAGCAGGAAATGCCACGGCGCCAGCGTGACGCTATCGTCTCCGGACAGCTCGTCGTAGGTACCCGCGACGACGATCATGCGATCGGGATGATCCGGCGACGCCGCGCGCTCGAACTGGCCGTGCGGAATGGCGTAGGTCAGCAGCTGTGCCAGGACGACGAAGGAGAAAATCAGTACGAGAGAATCGATCGACCAGTCGCGCTTCGTCATTGTTGTCGGGCCTGGCAGCGGTGATTGCCGTCCAGACTAGCCGACCGCAGACGGGCACGCAAAAAAGCGGCGCTGCGGACCCCGCGGCAGGCGCGAAGGGGGGACTACCCGGACCGGCGGCGAATCCGGGCGTCTGCGGATCCGCCGCGGGCCGTCGGAGGTACTAGGTCTGGTCGTCGACTCCTGCGCCCGGCGCATTCTCGGCGACACTCCTGATGCCGTTGCTGCAACCCGACGCCGAATCGTAGGTCTGGCTCGTGCCGATGCACTGGCCGTTGGACGCGCACAGGCGGAACGTGAACTTGCCGGACGCCGTCTCGTTCTTCTGGAAACGATCGGGATTCTGCGAGTTCTTCCTGACCGATTCGATGCCGTTCATGCAGCCCGATCTCGAACTGTAGCCCTCGCTGCCCAGGATGTTCTGGCCGTTCGCCGCTTTCAGGCGAAAGCGGAACTCGCCGGCCTTATCTTTGTAGACTTCGAATTTTCCTGCCATTGGTTGTTTCTCCCTCTTTGATAAATTGATGAAAAGCTGGCCAGGCACCCTCGATAGTACCGATTCTATCCATTCGTCAGCGCATCGCCATAGGTTTCGGCGGCGAGTTGCTGCATCCTCTCTATGGCGGAGGAAGATCAGCCAGTAGACGATCTTGCCGATGATGGCCGACCTCATCCGCGAGGGCGATTCGGCGTCCTCCATGCCGGTATTCATGATCTGTCGAATCTGACGCTCGTCGCCCATAGCCGGTACCCGCGTTCACAGTCTTCGTCGAGGCGACAATTGCGGCCCGCAACGACCGTTGAATTAGACGATACTTCGGTCCCGAAAGTCACATTTGCAGTACACTGTACGGGCGATCCCCGAGATACCCTGCGCCGCCCCGCGTCGGGCTCCACGTGCTACCCCTATGGCCATACGTTCCCTCTGTGTCACGGAAAGCGCCGACCGACCGACCGTCGCGACCCTCGTCGGCATGCACGAAGCCGGCATCGACGTCACCGTCGTCGTTCCCGGGAATCACCCGAATCGCAAGACCTTGCGCGACGCGGGCCTGCCCACGATCGATATCCGCCTGCGGCGAAAATTCGACGCGGCGGGAATCGCCGCACTGCGCGAGGAGCTGGTGCGCGGGCGGTACCACATCATGCACACCTTCAACAACAACGCGATCAGCAACGGGCTGCGTGCGTGCAAGGGGCTCCCGGTCAGGATCGTCGCGTATCGCGGCATCGTCGGAGCCGTCAGCTTCCTGGATCCCGTGTCGTGGCTCCGCTACCTGAATCCGCGCATCGACCGCATCGTCTGTGTGTGCGAAGCCATCCGGCGGTATTTCCTGTCGATGCAACCGGCGTTCCTGCGCATGCCGGCCGGGCGGCCCGTCACGATCCACAAAGGGCACGAGTTGGCGTGGTACGCGGCCGGGCCGGCCGACCGGGCCGGGTTCGGCATCCCCGAGGACGCGTTCGTCGTCGGCTGCACGGCCAACTATCGGCCGCGCAAGGGTATCGGCTACCTCGTCGAGGCGATCGAGCTGCTGCCCTCCGACCTGCCCGTCCGGCTCGTACTCATCGGCCACATGGAGGCGAAAGAACTGACGCGGCGCATCGCGCGGAGCCCGGCGCGCGATCGCATCCACCGTATCGGCTTCGTCACGAACGCACCCGAGGTCGGCGCCGCCTGCGACGTGTGCTGCCTGCCGTCGACCAGGCGCGAGGGCCTGCCGCGCTCGGTCATCGAAACGATGGCCTACGAGGTGCCCCCGATCGTGACCGATGCGGGCGGCAGCCCCGAACTCGTCGAACACGGCATCTCGGGACTGGTCGTGCCGCCCCGGAACGCACGGGCGATCGCGGACGCGATCGAGACGCTGTACCGGGACCGCGACCTGCGGCTGCGCATGGGCCGGGCGGCCCGCAGACGCATCGGCACGGCGTTTCGGAACCAGGACACGGTAAAGAAGACGATCGCCCTCTACGAAGAACTCGTCCCGAATCCGGACTGAACGGGCTAGGGCCTGTTCACACTGTGGCGGTGCGCCCTGTTGTGGTTGAAAAAGCGCCAATCAAGGCGCAAGGAGAGAAGTTTGGTGCATCCAAATGAACGACGAGCAACGCAGAGCGGCGCTTTTTCAGGCGCAACCCGCAGGGCCGGGGCCATTTTCCTGCCGACGGTGTTATCAGGCGCTCGTGTAGCGGTGCTACACGACGCTTCTTCTGCCTGGTCGGGCAAGAAAATGGCCTCCGGCAGGACGCACCGCCACAGTGTGAACAGGCCCTAGAACGAGTAAGCGAGCGACAGCGCAAAGCCGCTGCGCTTGAAGTCGTTGCGCAAGGCGCCGTCTTCGAGGTCCGTCTCGAACACGCGCCAGCCCGCGCCGACCTCCCACTTCGGGCTCAGCCGCGCCTCCACCGCAGCGCGCCGGTCGGCGAAGTGGCTACGGCCCGACAGGCCGACGTCGATGCTCGCCGACAGCCACAGCGTCCGGAACAGTTTCACGGCAAGCTCGCCGTGCAGGACGCCGTACCAGCCGTGGGCGTCGCTCGTGGCGCTCCGGCCGCGGCGCTCGGGCTGCGCATCGTCGACGACGAAGACGTCCGCCTCGGTATACTGGCCCGCCGCGCCCAGGCCGACGGATGCCTCGAAACGCCCGGTCGCTGCCAGTTTTTGCCGGAATTGCACTCCGTAGTTCCACATCAGGTGCGCGACGCGCAAGTCCGTATCGGCCGGGAAGCGCTCGCCGGCAAACGTCACGGGCCGCGCGAAGCGGCCGAAGGAACGGATTTCCCAGGGCGAAAAGTGGCTATGCAGCGTGCGCCGCCCGTCGAGTCGGTACTCGAAAACGGCCCGGGAGTTCGCCCAGGGCTCGTTGAGATCGGTGTCGAGCGGCGAGCGGAACGCGTCACCGGCGCCCCGCGGCGATTGCAGCAGGTTCCGGTCGACGTCGTCGAACGTCACTTCCCACTCGTAGCGGAACCTGCGTTCGCGCCCGAGGTCTCGCCACGCACGGAGGCGATCCGGGTCGTAAGGCGGTACCAGGGCCCAGGCGCTGAACACGGCGATCGACGCGCCGCCCAGGACGTCGTTGACGTAGTGCTTGTTGCCGAAGACCCGCGACCAGCCGACGAGCAATGCCGAGACGTACGCCGGGACGCCGAAGCGCGGCCCGTAACGCTGCTGCAGGAACGCGGCTCCCGCGAAGGCCGTATTCGTGTGTCCCGAGGGGAACGACCTGCCGTTCTGGTCGCCCGGGCGCCGCTGTCCCACGGCTTCTTTCAGAATCGCGGTGCCCGCCGAGGACGCTGCGTTGTGGATACTCAGGTAGGCGAAGCCGCGCCAATCCCTCGCCGCCGCAGCCGTCAGGTAGCCCGTCGCCGGAATCAGCGTGTACAGGTCGTCGCCGAAGTCGACGACGCTGCCCTCGCTGCCGGCCTGTCCGCCGAGGCCTCCGACGGGCGATTCGCCGCGGGCCGAAGCCACCGCCCAGCCGACGATGCCGGCGCTCGCGACGCCGCTCAGGACACCGGCGTCGCCGGACAGCCAGTCCCGGCGTCGCTCCTGTTGCGGAATCCTGTCGACGAGCCGCTCGAGCCCGTTGCGGTCGTCAGCCTTCGCGGCGAACGACGGGCTGAGGAGCACTATTGCGGCCAACACGGCCGATCGCTGCTTCATGGTCGTTCCCGGTCGGCAGGGCACCCAATCCTGCCGTGGTCCGCACGCGCAGGCAAGCCGGCACGGCCGGCCCTCGCCGTATTTCACGACCGGCGCGATAAGGGGCATACTCTGAGGAGGTACAAGGAGCAGGACGATGATCGAACAGCCCGATGTCGACCGCGACGAACTGCCGTTCG
>JAKSCZ010000510.1 GCA_022360335.1 Pseudomonadota bacterium | reverse complement strand
TTCTTTTCGGCGACGCGGGCCCGGCCCGAGTCGAGGAGGCCGATCGCCTCGTTCACCGCGTCTTCGACGGCGCTGCGGTCGTCGAAACCCCGTGCGCGGTTCTCGAACGCGCTCTCGATGATGCTCTCAATTTCCTGCATGGCCTCGCTCGTTGTTTGTCACGCCGCTCCCCAGCCTGTCCAGCAGCGCCTCGCCCAGTTCGCATTGTCTGGTTTCGTCCAGCGCGCCGCCACCGGACTCGATACAGATATAGAATACGTCCTCGGCCTTCTCACCAATAGTCACGATTTTCGCGGCCTCGATATCGATACCCTGTTCGATGAACACCTGGCCGATCGTGCTGAGCAGCCCGGGTCTGTCGGCAGCCTGCAACTCGAGGACCGTCTGATCGGCCGACGTGCTGCGACCGAAGTCCACGGTCGTCTCCGTGGTGAACATGCGCGCCTGGCGCGGAAGCGTGCGCGTTACGGACAATACCTCGTCGCTCGGCGCGGTCAGAATGCGGGTCAGGCCGCGACGCACCTTGTTGACGCGCGCTTCGTCGCTGTCCACACGCGCGTCCTGTTCCATGAACACGAGGGTCACGATGCTGCGTTTATCGTCCAGCGAAACGATGCGCGCATCCATGATGGTCATGCCCAGTTCGTCGAGTATAGCGGTCGCGTGTGCGAAGGTACGCTTCTCGCGCGGCGTGTACAGCACGGCCTCGATACCGTCTCCGGTCTTGCGCCGCCGCACGTCGACGAGGCCGATTTCCGACTCGGTATCGGAATCGGTCAGCCACTCGGTGTGCCAGGTGATCTCCTTGACGCGATGCCTGAGGAAGTAATCCTCGTTGAGCAGGGCCCACACGGCGTCGATCCGGTCGTTCGCGATGCCGCGGCCGAGCAGGGTTTCCCGCGCCTTTTCCCGTTTCTCGGCGAGCAGCAATTCGCGGTCGATCGGGTTCTCGAGGCCGCGCCTGAGTGCGCGGCGCGTCAGGATATACAGATCGTGGAACAACTGCGCCTTCCACGAGTTCCAGAGCTTCGGGTCCGTGCCGCGTACGTCGGCGACGGTCAGCAGGTACAGATAGTCCAGGTGCATCGGATCGCCGACGAGCGTTGCGAATTCGTTGATGACGTCCGGGTCGCCGATGTCTTTTTTTTGCGCCGTCATGGACAGCGCGAGGTGGTGGCGCACCAGCCATGCAACCAGTCCGGCCTCGTACTGGCTCATGCCGTGTTCGAGGCAGAAGGACTCTGCGTCGACGGCGCCCAGTTCCGAGTGATCTCCGCCGCGGCCTTTGGCGATGTCGTGGAACAAGCCGCTCAGATAAGCGATCTCGGGTTTTTCGAGGGCCTGCATGATCTCGCTGCAATGCGGGAATTCATGGTCGAAGCGCGTCAGCGCAAAGCGGCGCAGGTTGCTGACCACGAACAGCGTGTGCTCGTCTACGGTGTAGGCGTGGAAGAGGTCGTACTGCATGCGGCCGACGATGCGGCCGAAGGCGGGAATGTACAGGCCGAGCACGCCGTAGAGGTTCATGCGGCGAAGTTCGTGGGTAACGCCTTCGGGTGCCCGCATGATCGACAGGAACAGCCGGTGATTGCGCGGATTTTGCCGGAACTCGTCGTCGATCAGGTGCAGGTCGCGTTTGATCAGCCCGACCGTGAGTGCGCTGACGCCGCGAATCTCCTTGTGCTGCTGCAACAGAAGAAACGTCTCGAGCAGTGCGGACGGGTCGCGGCGGAACACCTTGTCGTCGACGGTCTGCAGGTAGCCGTTCTTGACCTGGAAGCGCTCGTTGAGCGCTTCGGTCGGGGCGTCGGGGTCCATCAGGATGGCCTCTTCGAAGAGCTGCAGCAGCATTTCGTTGAGGCGGCTGAGTTCCATGACCGTCCGGTAGTAGCGTTGCATGAGCTGCTCGACGGCCAGCGTGTAGACGGCGTCCTCGTACCCCAGCATCTCCGCGAGCTTCTTCTGGTAGTCGAACAGCAACCGGTCCTCCCGGCGCCCCGTCAGAATGTGCAGCGCGAAACGGATGCGCCACAGGAAATTCTGGCCGTCCTCGAGGCGCTGCAGCTGGCCCGGCGACAGGAAGCCGTGGTCGACCAGTTCGGCGAGGGTCGCGGCGCCGAAGTGACGCTTGGCCACCCACCCGATCATCTGGATGTCTCGCAGCCCGCCGGGGCTGCCTTTGACGTTGGGTTCGAGGTTGTAGCCCGTGTCGTGGTAGCGGTGATAGCGCTCGACCTGTTCCTTGCGCTTTTCCTCGAAGTAGCGGTCCGACGGCCACATGTTCTCCGGCGTCGTGACGGCTTGCATCGCGTCGAACAGTGATTCGGGGCCGGCCAGCAGGCGCGCTTCCATGAGCGTCGTCGCGACGGTCAGGTCGTTGCCTGCCTGCTCGCTGCATTCGTCGACGGTACGCGCGCTGTGGCCGATTTCGAGGCCGACGTCCCAGAGCGCGGTGACGAACGCTCCGAGGGCATCCTCGGCCCCTTCCGGCAGGGTATCGGGCAGCAACAACAGGACGTCGACGTCCGAGCAGGGATGCAATTCGCCGCGCCCGTAGCCGCCGACGGCGACGAGCGCCACGCCGCTTAAGGCCAGGTGCTCGCGCCACAGGCCCGTCAGGACCTCGTCGATCTGCGCCGCCCGTGCGTGCACGAGGCCGACGACGGACTCACCGGCATCGAAGCGGGCCCGCAGGTCCTCGGCCGCCGTGGCCAGAGAATCCCGGATGGCGTTATAACTCATTGATAACTCAGCGATCGTTGGCACCCAGCGTCAGAACTTCGTAGCCGTCTGCCGTGACGAGGCAGGTGTGCTCCCACTGCGCCGACAGACTGCGGTCCCGGGT
>JAKSCZ010000296.1 GCA_022360335.1 Pseudomonadota bacterium | reverse complement strand
GCGATGGCGAGGATCTGCCCGGCAGGCGAGGCCGGCAGCTCGTCGCCGGCAAAACGGGGCCGGTAATGCTCGGCGATCGCGTCGGCGACCGCCTGCGGTTCGCCGTCGGACAGCGCGTAATAGCGCCCCATCGTCCCCTGCAGGTCCGGGAATTCGCCGACCATGTCCGTGGTCAGGTCGCACTTCGCGAGCTCGGCGGCGCGTGCAGGGATTTCGGCGTCGGTGCCGAGCCGCTCGGCAAGCCACGCGGCGATGCGCGCGATGCGGCGGCTCCTGTCGTACAGGCTGCCGAGACCCTGCTGGTAGACGACCTCGCGCAGCGATTCCGCGTGGCTGCCGAGCGTCTTCCTGCGATCGGACTCCCAGAAGAAAGCGGCGTCGGCCAGCCGCGGCCGGATAACGCGCTCGTTGCCTTCGATGACCCGCTCGGGGTCCTTGCTCTCGAGGTTTGCGACCGTCACGAAATGCGCCAGCAGTTTGCCGTCGCCGCCGGCGACGGGGAAGTACCGCTGGTGCCCGGTCAGCGTGGAGATCACGACCTCCCGGGGCAGGTCTAGGTAGACCTCGTCGAATGCACCGACGATGGGGACCGGCCATTCCGCGAGCGCGGCGACCTCGTCGTAGAGCGACTCGCCGTCGACGATGTGGCCGCCGACCTGCCGCGCGGCAGCCTCGACGCCTTCGCTTATCATGCGGCGCCGGCGCTCGAAGTCGGCGATGACGCAGCCGTCCTTCTCGAGCGCTTCGAGATAGCTGCCGGGCCGTGCGATCTCGACGGCGCCCCTCGAATGGTAGCGATGGCCCCGCGACGCACGGCCCGTGGCGACGCCCATGACGGACGCGTCCACCACGTCCTCGCCGTGCAGCATCACGACCCAGTGTACGGGGCGCACGAACTCCGCCTCGCCGGCGCCCCAGCGCATGCGGCGCGGGATCGGCAGTGCCGCAAGGGCGCGCTCGATGAGCTCCGGAAGCAGCTCGGCCGCGCTTCGGCCTTTCTCCACGGTCCTGGAAACCAGCCACTCGCCCTTGCCGGTCGCGACCCGCTCGAGATCGTCGATCGCGCTGCCGCACTTCGCGGCGAACGCCCTCGCCGCGGGCGTCGGCTTGCCGTCGTCGTCGAAGGCGACGCCGACCGGCGGGCCCTTGTGCTCGACGCTGCGCTCTTCCTGAGCGTCTGCCAGCTTCTCGACGAGCACCGCCAGGCGGCGCGGGCTCGCGAAGCTCAGGACCTTCCCGTGAGACAGGCGCGCGTCGTCGATGCCGGCCGCCAGGTTGGCGCCGAACGCGTCCATGAGAGACCGCAGCGCCTTCGGCGGCAGCTCCTCGGTGCCGATCTCGACCAGGAAGTCCCGCGCCTCGCTCACGACGAGCTCGCCTCGCCGGTTCCGCCGGCGACCGAATCGACCATGGGGAAGCCGAGCGCCTCGCGGCTCGCGTAGTACGCTTCGGCTATCGAGCGGGACATCGAACGGACTCGCAGGATAAAGCGCTGGCGCTCGGTGACCGATATCGCCTGGCGTGCGTCGAGCAGGTTGAAGGTGTGCGATGCGGTC
>JAKSCZ010000385.1 GCA_022360335.1 Pseudomonadota bacterium | reverse complement strand
TAGTCGCCGTTCTCCGAGCGGTCGCCGTTGCCCGCCGCCCAGGCCACCACCTCGACGACCTTGGGCCGCTCGACCCGGCGCAAGACGTCGAGCTCGTCACGCAGCAGGCGCAGGCCCTTGGGGGTCACGTAGTTCTTGAAGCCCGAGGGCAACAGGTCTGCCGGCTCGGGTTCGGCCGCCTCGTCGTCGGTTTCGCTTTCCTTGGTGAAGGCCTTGCTCATGGGGGCACCCGGTCTCGACCGCCGCGTCGCGCTCGGCGGTGTAGGTCGCCAAGCCGGCGGCGACGAATTCTAGCTCGCTTCCGGCGCCTTTCAAGCGACTCGGCTGCGAGGCCCAGGCTGCGCCAGCCCGGCTGGAGCGCGAGCGGCGAAACGTGCTAGACCTTGGTCCATGAGCGATCACGAACACGAGGACCATCTTGGCCTCCCGTGGCCGGACGACTACCGGGAGCTCCAGCCCCTGATTCGAGAAGAGTGGGGCGTGGGCGACGAGCTCTACCTCCACCACAAGCTGAGCGGCAAGTCGGGTGCCGTGGTTTACGCGGCGGATATCAGCAGCCGCGACTTCAGCGGCCAGGCGATCCTCAAGCTCGATCACTCGCCCGACCCGGAATGGCAGGAAAAGACCGAGGCCGAGCGTCATCAGCACGCCATCGAGCTGGCCCCGGACTATGCCGCCGCCCATCTGCCGAAGATCCTTCACACCCTGCATCACGGCGACGGTTTGGCCGTGCTGTCGACCATTGCCGGTCGCGGGCTGGAGTACGCCAAGCCCTGGGCCGAATGCGGGCACGACGTTCAGCTGAGCGTCGCCCACGAGCTGTCCCGCAGTCTGTTGGAGGACTGGAACGGCGGCTATGAACTGGTGAAAGGCTTGCGCGCGCCGCAGGACCTGCTGCGCGGCTGGCTCGGCTATCGGCTCGATCCGGACGAGAGCCGACTCTACGGTTTCCTCAAGGATGACTGCGGACTTGCACCCAACGCAAAAAGCCTGGTTTGCGAGGGGCACTGGTACCCCAACCCCCTGGCCTTTGCCACGGCGCCGCCGGAGGAGCGCAAGCCGC
>JAKSCZ010000584.1 GCA_022360335.1 Pseudomonadota bacterium | reverse complement strand
TTCTTCGTCCTGGCCGTGATCATCGGCTGCGTACAGGGCGGTGTGCAGGGGCTGAGCCGTTCGCTGTTCGCCTCACTGATCCCCAGGGATCAACCGGGCGAATTCTTCGGCTTTTACAATATGACGACGAAGTTCGCGCACGTCCTCGGACCGGCGATGGTGGCGATCGCAGCGACGCTGTCGGACGATCCGAAATGGATCCTGCTCGTGCTCATGCCGCTGTTCGTGGCAGGTGCGTTTCTGCTGACGCTCGTGCGCGAGACGCGCTAGCGCATGGCGGCGACGGCCTGCCGCAGCCGGATCCGCGCCGCGTCGCCGCCCGTTCCGTAGCGTGCCTCGAGGTAGGCGTCGGTCACCGCGTCGACCGTCGTCCCGGGGACCGCGCCCGTGCTGCAAACGCGCAGTCCGAACGCGTGCGCCGTCTCGCCGATACGCGGCTCGAGGCCGGTTTTTCCGACGAATTTCCCGTACAGCAATGCGGCCTCGTCTTTTTTCGGCGGCCGGTAGCGATACGTCATGACGACGCCGATCAGCATGACGAGGCCGACGACGAGCACGATCAGCGTCAGCATCATCTTGCGCCAGGTCGGATCGCTCATGCCGAGCCACTGCATGAACGAGTTCTGCGTATCGGGTCCGTAACCCAGAATCCATCCGTTCCACCCGGCATTGAGCGCATCCCAGGCCATCGTTGCCTGATGCGCCCAGCGCGACGGCGCCGTAAACCCCCAGGTTTCACCGATACCCTCGAAAGCGGCGTCGCCGGCGCCGCTCTCGATGCGTTCCGGGGCGACGGCGGCCGTCGGGTCGACGCGGTGCCAGCCCGTCCCGTCCAGCCATACCTCGGTCCACGCATGCGCATCCGATTGCCGCACGATCAGGTGCCCGCCGAGCGGGTTGATCTCGCCGCCCTGGTAGCCGAGTACGATGCGGGTCGGGATGCCGGCGGCGCGCATCAGCACCGAGAACGCCGAGGCGTAGTGTTCGCAGAAACCGCGGCGCGTGTCGAACAGGAAACGATCGACCGGATCGCTGCCGAGCGGCGGCGGTTCGAGCGTGTAGTAGAAGTCGTCCCGGTTGAACATCTCGATGACGGCCTCGACGAACGCCCGATCCGAGCCGGCGGCCGCGCGCATGCTCAGCGCCAGTTCGCGGCTTTCCGGATTGCCGCCGTCGGGCAGCCGGCTGTACCAGCTCCGGTACATGGGAGACAGATCGACGCCGGTTCGATAAGCGGTATACGACGTCACTTCGTACGCCACACGCTGCTCGATGGGCGTCGTCCGCGCGAGCTGATGCTGTCTTCCCATGAACGTCCGGGGGAGCGACCATTCCGTCGGCATGTCGAGCGCAAATACCCACTGCCGGTGCGTCGGCTCGAGCGTGATTTCGTAGCGCACCGCTTCTCCGCGCGGCCGGATCTCGCCTCGGGCCGTGCGGCTGATGTTCGGCTCCGGCCCCGACCAGGTACGGCCGTTGAAATTGGTCAGCACGAGGCCGCGCCAGTACCGATCGCCCGGCGCCGGAACCGGACCGTCGAACGAGACGCGGAAGGCGACTTCGCCGGACAGCGACAGGCTGCTGATGTCGCCCGGGCTCATCGAATCGCCGAGGCCGGAGGCTGCGCGACTCGTGTCGATCGGGACAGCCCAGAACGGCGCCGACAGCCGGGGGAAAAAGACCCACATTGCGATTGCCAGCGGTACGGCGTACATCAGCAGCCGGCCGGCGGTCGCGAAGCTCCGGCGCGCCGTCTGTTCTTCGCCGGCCGACATCCGCAGCCATGCCGTCATGACGACGAGTACGCCGGCCGCCATGTACGGCACGGACCAGAGGTACTGCTCGCGGAGCAACGACGACATGAGCAGGAAGATCGACAGGAACAGCAGCACGAACTGGTCGCGGCGCTTGCGTGTCTCGAGGAGCTTCAACGCTGCCATGACGGCCAGCAGGGCGGAACCCGGACCGACGCCGCTGATCGAGGAGTACGTGAACAGCACGCCGAGAAAACAGACGAGCGCCAGTCCTGCGCGAATCCCGTTGGACGGCAGCAGGCGCCGCCGTTTTTCGATGAGGTAACGCCACGCGGCGCAGCCGAGAAAGGCGCCCGTGATCCAGACGGGCAGGAACGGCACGTGCGGCACGAGCGATACGACGAGCGCCGCCAGCGTCCAGGGCAGGCTGGCGAGCAGGGAGCCGTCGGTGCCGCGCGGTCCGGCCATCAATTCGCTCCGCCGTCGAACAGGGCCAGGGTCTCGAGACACCGGCGGCGATGCGCTTCGCCGTGCGCCGGTTCGTATTCCGCGCCCGGCATGCGCAGACCGTAATCCTCCTGCCGGCGGTCGGCGTCCACTATCCAGCGGGTCAGGATGGAGAGCCGCTGCTCGACGTCGAACCCGGCGATCCCGTCGAAATCGAGCCACTGACTGCTGGTATCCGCGCCGGCGAACTGCTTGGACAGGATCTGGCCGCTGCGCGCGTAGGCTTTCCATGCGACGTGCCGCGGCGAATCGCCCTCGTGATACTTGCGCAATCCGGCGAAATCTTCTTCGCCCCTCGCGTCGTGTTGCCGGTGACCGTGCGCGGCCGTCGTCGGCGGCGGCCCGGGCGCTTCGGCGGCGGGCGCCGGGAAGACGAGGCCGGCGATGTCCATGTGCAGCCAGGCCCAGGAGCGGAACAGTTCGAACGGGAACATCGTGCGCACACCGAAGCGCGGGACGGTGAGCCGGCCGCGCGCGCCCGTCGCGACGGGCAGGACGAATACCCTGCTCTCGCCGGGCTGCAGATCGTGGATGTCGCTGTACGTGTCCGGCGCATACAGGCGGATACCGTGGCGCGGGCTCCGCGAGCGATTGGTCACGGCGATGCGAAACCGCAGGGAGCGCCCGGCGAACACGGGATCGGCGCCCGCGAACGTCAGCTCGAGACCGACGAGATTGCGCTGGCACTGGTGCATCGCGACGAAGCCGATGCCGATCAGGATGAAGGTCAGCACGAACGACAGGTTGTTGTTGTAGTTCATCGAGCCGAGCAGCATGGCGAACGTCATGATGCCGAACGTGACGCCGATGCCGGTCGGCAGGATATAGACGCGACCCGACCGCAGCGTCGCCGTTGCGGGGTCCTTCCCCTGGCGCTTGCGCGCCCAGGCCCGGACTCTCCTGCCCGCGCGCCGCTTCAGCGACGAGGCAAGGGAGCCGATCTCAGGGAATGGCCACGGAGTCGAGGACATGCCGGCAAAGCTCGGCCGGGCTGCGGAAGCGGGTGCTGCCGGCCGGCTTGAGACGATGGCCCGACACGGCGGCGAACACGGCCTGCACGTCGTCGGGGTATACGCCCGAGTGGTCCTCCACGAAGGCGTAGGCGCGGGCGGCGGCGACGATCGCCTGCGCGCCGCGCGGCGAAAGACCGATCTCGACGTCGGCCGATTCGCGAGTGTGCCGTACCAGCGCCTGCACGTAACTGACGAGGGCGTCGCTCACCGGCACCGCGCGGGCCGAATGCTGCAGCGCGACGAGCGTCTCGGGGCCCGCGACGGGCTCGATGTCCCGGATCATCGAGCGACGGTCTTCGCCGGCGATCAGTTCGCGTTCGCTGGCGGCGTCCGGGTAGCCGATTGCGATCCGCATCAGGAAGCGGTCGAGCTGGGACTCCGGCAGCGGGAACGTGCCGATCTGGTCGCCCGGATTCTGGGTCGCGACGACGAAGAACGGCGTCGGAAGCGCGCGCGTGCTGCCGTCGACCGATACCTGGTGCTCCTCCATGGCCTCGAGCAGCGCGCTCTGGGCTTTCGGCGTCGCGCGGTTGACCTCGTCGGCCAGAACGAGTTGTGCGAAAACCGGGCCGGGCCGGAATTCGAACTCACCGCTGTCCGCGCGGAAGACCGACACGCCGACGATGTCGGCCGGGAGCAGGTCGCTCGTGAACTGCACACGGCTGAAGCTGAGCCCCAGAACCTGTGCCAGCGACTGTGCGAGCATCGTCTTGCCGAGTCCCGGCAGGTCCTCGATCAACAAATGGCCGCGGGCGAGCAGACAGGCCAGGGCCAGCGAGATCTGCTCGTCCTTGCCGAGTATGATCGCGGCGAGCGACCTGCGGGCCCGGACGAGGATCTCGCGCTGTGCCGCGCGGCCTGCGGGGACGGTTTCGAGTGTCGGGCGTTGCATTGACGATCCTCGGCCAGTCGGGTGTCCGGGTCACCATAGCGCGCCCGGGCGGCGCGTCAAGCAAGCTCGTCAAGAAGCGAGCTAAAAAACACGCGGGAGCCGCGAAGCGGCCGCGGGTATCTATGAGATCGCTTCCAGTTTCTGCAATTGCTCCGCGAGCTGTGCGATCGTCTTCTCGAACTCGATGACGCGCTGGCGCTCCTGTTCGACCACGGCAGCAGGGG
>JAKSCZ010000309.1 GCA_022360335.1 Pseudomonadota bacterium | reverse complement strand
TTCCGCAGGTTCTGCAAGGCCGTCGGGCGCCGCGGCGTCACCGAATTCAACTATCGCTACGGGGACGAGCGCACCGCGCACATCTTCGTCGGCGTGCAACTGCGGCGCGGCATGGAGGAGCGTATCGAATTGCTGGCGCAACTCCGCGATGCCGGGTTCCCGGTCGAGGACCTGTCCGACAACGAGATGGCCAAGCTGCACGTCCGCCACATGGTTGGCGGCCGCTCGCCCGGAATTCGCAATGAACGCCTGTTCCGCTTCGAATTCCCCGAACGTCCGGGGGCGCTGCTCGATTTCCTCAACGCGATAGGTACCGACTGGAACATCAGTCTGTTCCACTACCGAAACCACGGTTCGGATTACGGCCGCATTCTGGCCGGTATCGACGTTCCGCAGAATGAAACCGCCGTACTCGAGGAGCATCTGGCGGAACTGAGCTATACGTACCGGGAGGAAAGCGACAATCCCGCCTATAGGATGTTCCTCGCCTGAGCGGCGCGCCGCGCGCCGCTGCCCCGGTTGTTTGCAACCATTTCCCCGGCCCGTGCATCAAAAGACCGAGACGGTGACGAGCAGGCCGCACGCGAACCGGCGTGCACGTTATCGGCAAGAAATTTGACGTGACAAACTGATATCCCTACGGCTGTTTGTTTCGTTGTGATTGGCGGTGGCCCGTGCCACCGCCTTTTTTGTGCACGGATGCAACTTATGCCGCGAAGCACAGGGATGTGCGGGAGCGGCGTTGTGCACGCACGCACTGACGCAGCACGGGGACGTGCGGGAGCGGCGTTGTGCAGGCTCTGCCGCAAGTCAAAGTTGCTGAATGCGTTAGGTCGTGTATAAAACCTCAATGACCCTCGAAATTGCACTGGTTCTCGGCATCCTCGCGATTTCGCTGGTCCTGTTCATCAGCGAGGTCATTCGCATGGACCTCGTGGCGCTGCTCGTCCTCGGCGCGCTCGCGATCACGGGTCTCGTCGATTCCTCCCAGGCATTCGCCGGCTTTTCCAACAGCGCCGTCATCACGGTCTGGGCCATGTTCATCCTGTCGGAAGGCCTGACCCGCACGGGCATCGCCGACATCATCGGCCGGCAGGTGATGCGTATCGGCGGACGCCAGGAGATCACGCTGATCGCCGTCATCATGATCACCGGCGCCGTGCTGTCGGCTTTCATGAACAACATCGGCGTCGCCGCGCTGATGCTGCCCGTCGTCATCGAGGTCGCGCGTCGGACGCGTATTCCGCCGTCCCGGCTGCTCATGCCGCTTGCCTACTCGACGCTGCTGGGCGGCCTGATGACCCTGATCGGTACGCCGCCCAACCTGCTGGTCTCCGAATCGCTGGCCCTGCGCGGCTACGAACCCTTCGAGTTGTTCGACTTCTTGCGGCTCGGCGGCCCCGTCATGATCGTCGGCGTCCTGTTCGTCGCGCTCGGCGGCCGGTTCCTGCTGCCCAGGATCAAGGCCGCGCGCGACCGTCACGTCAGTCAGCGCAGCCTGCGCTCACGCTACAAGTTGCAGGAACGCACGTTCATGCTGCGCGTCCCGACCGACTCGATTCTCGTCGGCAAGACGCTGGCGGAAAGTCGCATCGGCGCATCGACGGGGCTCATCATCCTGTCCCTGATGCGCGACGGCCGCAGCGAGACCCTGCCCGGCCGGCAGACCGTACTGCGCAGCGGCGACGGCTTGCTGGTCCAGGGGCGCGTCGACCAGTTCCGCGAACTCAGGCGCTGGTCCGACCTCGTCATCGAACGCGAGGCGCCGGTCCTGAAATCGATGGTCGCGGCCAAAGTCGTGTATGCGTCGGTAACGATCGCCGACGGCTCGCCCGTCGTCTCCGATCTCGTGCGTCACGCGGCGTTCCGAACCCGTTTCGACGTCGCCGTCGTCGGCATCATGCGCCGCGGTTCCTACCGGCTCACGAATCTCGCCTACGTGCCGATCAGGGCCGGCGACCGGGTACTCGTGCAGGGCGAGGTCGAGGCCATCGCCCAACTCGAGAAATTCTCCGATTTCTCGTCCGTCGAGATCTACTCCGAGGAGCGGCTCGCCGAGGAATACCACACGGACGAGCGCATGTTCGTCGTGCGGCTGCCGAAGGAAAGCGGGCTCGTC
>JAKSCZ010000390.1 GCA_022360335.1 Pseudomonadota bacterium | reverse complement strand
CGTGGTGGTCGCGGTTTTGCTGTTGCACGCTACCGGAACGCTGATGGTCCTGCTGAAGCTGCTGTCCGGCGTAAGTCCGGTCATGTTCCTGCGCAAAGTGCGCACCGTGCAGATATTCGCTTTCAGCACATCGAGTTCGAATGCCACGATCCCGGTGACGTTGCGCACCGCGGAAAAACGCCTGGGCGTGGACAGTCCCACCGCGTCTTTCATTGTGCCTTTCGGCGCGACGATCAATATGGACGGCACCGCGATCATGCAGGGCGTGGCAACCATTTTCATCGCCAATGTCTACGGCATCGACTTAGGTCTTAGCGAGTACCTGACTGTAATCGGCATGGCCGTGCTGGCCTCGATCGGTACGGCGGGAGTGCCCGGGGTCGGCCTGATTATGCTGGCGATGGTGTTCAACCAGGTGGGCTTACCCGTGGAGGGCATCGCGCTGATCATGGGCGTCGACCGGCTGTTGGACATGATGCGCACCGCCGTCAACGTGACCGGCGATGCGGCGATCACGAGCATCGTCGCGAAGAGTGAGGACAGCCTGGACGAGGAGGTCTTCTACGATCCCGACGCCGGAATCGTCGAGGAAATACACCTGCCGCACGTCTCGGCGGATTCCGCGACTGTATCGCAGGAGCCGCCGTAGGCGGGCCTTTGGGGCCACGATGGTAATGCCGCGCGGCAATGTGCGAGAGCGGCCAGGCCGGGACCCGGTCGCGGCTGAAGCCGCTCCTACAGGAAGTCCTGGGACGCTATCGCGTCTTCGTTGACGATGACCTCCGATTCCTCGCGCAGCGCCTGAATGAACGCCAGGAATTCGCCGAGGCCGGTCCGGTCCGTCAGCTGTGCCTTGCCCTCGTCGCGCTGCTCGATGGGAATCGACTCGGGACGGCCCGGCAGCGCGGCTTCGATGCTGTAGACCGTGTAACCGCCCATGCCGTTGCGTGTAGTGCCCAGCGTCGGTTCGTCCTGCCCGGGCTTCACGGCCGTGAATACGGCGACCTGGACGAAGCGGTCCGCGTTCGGGTCGTTACGCATCATCACGACGGGCTCCGCCGGTGTCGCACCGACGGCCTGGGCGACATCCGCAAAATCCGAACCGCCCTCGAGTGCCGTAATCATCTCGTCGGCCCTCGCTGCCATGATCCTCTCGGCTTCCTGGCTGCGGACGGTCTGCGCGATCTCGTCACGAACGTCTTCGAGCGGTTTGCGCGTTGCCGGCCGGTGGTCGGTAACCGCGACGACGGCCGAACGACCGTTGCCGATTTCGATGATCTCCGACAGCTGGCCGCCCTCCAGCAACATCTCGTCGAATACCGCATCGACGACCGCCGCATCGCTGCCGAGCGGTTCACCGCCGCGACGCGAGAACCCGGTCGCTGTCTTGACCGGAACGCCGACCGCCGAAGCCAGCGCCCGGATGTCGTCCGCATCGAACAACGCATCCGACAATTGTCGTTCGAGATCACGGTACAGGCTCTCCGCTTCCTCGTCCCGCAGCGCGGCGGTCAGCTCCGCACGAACCTGTTCGAGCGGCTGCGGCCCCTGCTCGAGAATCGCGTCGAGACGCACGATGTGAAAGCCGAAGTCGCTCCTGATCGGACCGGCGACGTCGCCCTCTCGCATGTCGAACACGACCCCGGCCAGGGCAGCCGGAAGCTGTTCTTCGGTCAGCGCACCGAGATCGCCGCCCCGGCCCGCCGACAGCGTGTCATCCGAATTCGAGCGTGCCAGATCCTCGAACGGCTCGCCTGCATCGATGCGCGCGAGGAGCCCCTTCGCTTTGTCCTCTGCCACGGTCTCGTCGTCGCCGAACAGGATCAGGATGTGCCGCGCCTGACGCTGTGCGTCCTGGAGATACAGGTCACGGTTGGACTCGTAGTACTCGACGATGCGCTCCTCGGTGAGGTCGACCGAATCCGCTACCTCGCTGCGCAGGATCTCGACGTACTCTACATCGACGGACTCGGGCTGTTGATAAAGCGTCGGGTTGTCGTCGTAGAACGCCGCGATCATCTCGTCCGTCACCTCGACACCGCTGCCGGTCTCCTCGGGGTCGAGCGTTGCCAGCGTCACGATTCGCTGCTCCCCTGCCAGGTTCAGGTACCGCCGGAAGGCCGCGGGCGACACCAGTGCCGAACCGCGGATTGCGCGCTCGAGCTGATAGCGGCGCAAGGTCTGGCGCTGCGCATGCTCGTACGTCGTCGGGTCCAGCTGGTTGATGGCAAGCGTGTTGCGATAGGTGTCCATGTCGAACTCGCCGTCGATCTGGAACTCCGGGGTCTGCCGGATAAGCCGCATGACGTCGTCGTCGTCGACCTGGAAGCCCGCGCTCAGGATATAGTTGTCGACCACGCGCTGCTGAATCAGCTGATCGAGTATGTTCCGGCGCAGCTGAAAACGCTGCTCATCCGGTAACTGGGCAAACTGCGGGTTTTGCTGGATCTGGTCGCGGTACGCCTGTTCGAACCGGCCGAGGCCGATTTCGACATCGTCGACCTTGGCGGCATAGTTGCTGCCGATGAAAGCGAAGTTGGCCCCGCCGACGAAAACGAACGTCAGTGCAATCAGGCCGAGGATCGCGAGCGCGATCCAGCCCGTAAATTTCTCGCGGATTTGACTGAGCATAAATCTGTAACCGTAAAGGCCGGGAATTCTATCCGAGTTCGGGGACAGTTACCTTAATTTGAGAGTTCGGGGACAGTTACCTTATCTCAATCTGGAATCAGCGGAACAACGACTTACACACACCCGAAGGAGATAAGGTAACTGTCCCCGAACT
>JAKSCZ010000293.1 GCA_022360335.1 Pseudomonadota bacterium | reverse complement strand
TGAGTTCGCCCTCGGTGACGACGTGGCGCTGGCCTTCGGCGCGGTCTTCCTTGCCGAGTTCGGCCCGCAACGCGGCGACTTCCGCGACGCTGACGGCGGCGCCGTCGTTCCCCCAGGAGCCGAGCACGTAGGTCAGTGCCGCGGCGAGGTCTTCGTCGGGCAGGTGGCCGAGGCTCGGCATGACGCCGTTGTATTCGACGCCGTTGACCGTGATCGGACCGGACAGGCCGAACATCGCCGCCGACAGGACGGCCTTGCGATCGCCTTGCAGGTAGTCGGAGCCGGCCAGCGGCGGGAATGCTCCCGTCAGGCCCGATCCGTCGGGCTGGTGGCAGGCGGCGCAGTTGGCGTTGTATACCTCCCGGCCTTTCGCCATGAGGTCGTCCGCCGTCGCGACGGCGGCCTCGGCATCGTGGACGGCCGTGTCGCTCGCGGCAGGCGCGCCCGGCTGTTCCTGCGAACAGGCCCCCAGTGCGAGTCCCAGGAGCGGGATCGCGAAGGCCAGGCTTGGTTTCTTGCGTGTCATGACGTGCACTCCCCTGTCATCGTTCGTGCAAATGAATCACCACACCACGTTCAGGCTGACGGACGCGGAGCGTCCCGCCCGGGCGAGCTGCGGGAGAACGGGGTCGTCCGGGCGCAGGCCGCGGACGTCCGACCAGTGCCAGTAGGTCCGGTCGGTCAGGTTGTGGATTCCGGCGCGGACGATGGCGTCGTTGCCCAGTTTCTGCGTCAGGTAGAAGTCGAATACGGCATGGCCTGCGGGTTTGAACAGTTCGCCGCCCGATTCGTCGAGCCGGTCGTAGGCATCGGTGAACCTGGCTTTGAGACGCAACTGTCGTTGCTCGTCGCGCGAAGACCAGGCGAAACCGAGCACGGCCTGCGCCGGGCCGACCGAGTTGATCGGCTGCCCCGTCGCCCCGTTGTCGCCGCGGGCGTAGTAGGCGGAACCCTCGATGACGAATTGCTCGCCTGCGCCGAAGCGGGCCGTCCAGCCCGCCTCGAATCCTTCGATCGTCGTGTCCTCGATGTTCTGCGACTGGAACAGCGTGTAGCCGCTGGCCGCATCCAGGCCGAGATTCACTTTCGTCTCGATGAAATTCTCATAATCGGTTCTGAACGCAGACACGCGGGCGGAATGTCGCATCCCGTGCCAGCGCAATCCGATGTCGACGCCGTCCGACGTCTCCGACTTCAGGTCGGGGTTCGGCACGGCGCGGTACCTGAAGAACGGCACATCGAGACTGACGTTGGCGTCGGAATACGGCGGCGCGCGGAACCCGTGCGAGTACTGCACGTAGGCGTCGATCGCCGGCGTGATGCCATAGATGACGCCGAGTTTCGGCGAGAGGTCCGACTCGTCGAGGCCGGTCGTCTCGTAGGTCGGATAGTCCTCGAGGTACATGGCGTCGACGTCGGGCTCGAGGTCGAAGCGGTCCGCCCGGACCGCGGCGATGACGGTCCATCGCTCGCCGATCGATATCGTGTCCTCGATGAACGCCGCGGTTTCGGTCGTATCGCTTACCGGGAAGTCGCGCAGCGGGAAGACCTCGCCGAGCAGGACGTTGGTCCGGTCGCCCGTCGACAGGTTGGTCGACAGACCGTCGCGGAATTCCTCGGTCCTGCGCTCGCGGTACTCGACGCCGACGCCGACGCGGTGCGATGCGGTATCGCCGTCGAAGTTCTTCCAGAGGTTGATCTCGAGACCGCGGATTTCCTGGTCGTAGGAGAAGTAACGGTCGATCGAGACCGGCGTCCGCGCGGCGGCGCGTTCGTCGAGTGTGACCTGGTCGATTTCCGCCCGTTCCCAGAATGCGCGGACGAGGCCGGTATCGACCGGGCTCTCCGGTGAACCGAACTCGTACGCGACGTTCGCGACGGTCAGTAGCTGGCGGTCGTCGCCCTCGAGTGCCGTCGTCGAGCGGTACCGTCCCGCGCCCAGCATCGAATCGAGGTCGGACAGCGTGCGGCCGTCTTGCCGGATCACGCTCGCGCGGACCGTCCGGCCCCGGCGGTTGTCCGCGACGAACTTCAGGAGCGCCGTGTCGCGCCGGTAGTCACGTGTGTCGAGGTCGTCCGCGACCGCGGCCGAGTCGGTCTCGTTGCCCTCGCGCCAGCTGTAGCCGGCCAGGAGGCCCCGGGACTCGCCGCCCAGCGCCACCATGGCCCGGCCGTGCGCGCTGTTGTCCGCACCGCGCCACGCGCCCAGGAAATCCCCGCCGATACCCCCCCGGCGAGCGATGTCGGCCGGGTCGGGCGTCCGCACGGCGACGACGCCGCCGATGGCCGAACTGCCGTACAGCGCCGAGGCGGGCCCGTGCAGGACCTCGATGTCCTGGATCAGTCCCGCGTCGATGAAGTCACGCGTGGCGTTGGAAAAACTGCCCGTGTCGAACTGGTCGGTAAGCGGCACGCCGTCGACGAGGATGGCGACCCGGTTGCCGCCGATGCCGCGGATGTTGATGCCCTCGGTGCCGAAGCGCGTACCGGCGGCCTCGTGGTCTACGCCGGGCACGTAGCGGAAGACGTCGCCGATCGACGTTGCGAGTTCGCTGTCGAGCTCGGCGCGGGAAAGTACCGTTACGTTGGCTGCGATCTCGCGGACCGACCGCTCGTCCTTGTGGGCAACCACGACGATCTGATCGATGCGTTCGTCGTCTTCGCTCGCCTGGCCGGCCGGCAAAGTCGCGGGCGCAAGCAGGGATGCGCCCGCCAACGTAGCAAGCGTCAATGCAAGACCGGTCTTCCGTGTCATGTGGGCTCCGCCCGGAGTGGGTGCTTCTTTGGGGCGATGGTCCTCCTCGCCCGCCGGGGCATCCATGACCTAGGTCAAGAGAAAACCGGGGCCGGCCGCAGGCAGGTACCGGCCGGGATCGGCGCCTTCCGGCCTATGCACGCGCCACTGCCAGGGCGCTGACTTTGCCGACGCCGGCGCCGCGAACCGTCCGGGCAAGCTCATCGACCGTCGTTCCGGTCGTGATGACGTCGTCGACGATCAGCACGTGACGATACGGCAGCCGGCCTCGCACGACGAAGGCCGCCCGCAGGTTCCTGGCGCGCTCGCGCGAGGTGAGACCCGACTGGGACGGCGTCGCGCGC
>JAKSCZ010000326.1 GCA_022360335.1 Pseudomonadota bacterium | reverse complement strand
GACCATCTGCGTTGCTATACCGGCATGATCCATGCCCGGCTGCCACAAAGCGCGATGTCCTTTCATGCGATGGTAGCGCGTCAGCGCATCCATGATCGTGTCCTGGAAGGCATGTCCCATGTGCAGCGTTCCCGTCACGTTCGGCGGCGGGATCATGATGCAATACGGCTCGCCGTCGCCGCTCGGGGCGAACCAGTCGTTCTTCTCCCAGCGCTCGTAGATGCGCCGCTCGATCTCTTCGGGTCGGTAGGACTTGTCCATCAGAGTTTGTGCGTGTTCAGTTCGTGGCCCCGGTCGCGGTACGCGGCATACCGCCTGCGGCTCATCTGCCGGCTCGTTTCGTCGGAGGTTACAAGCTCGGCGACACGGGGAAAACCCTCGGCGAAGGCCGGTATGTCGTCCGCGAGATTGATCAGCAGATCGCGCGGCTCGACGCCTGCTGCGCCGGCGCCGATCATGATCGGCGATTCCTCGGTACCGTCGCTGCGTCCCGCCAGGCCGTGCGGGACGAAGCTGCCGTCCCGGAACGTCCAGAGCAAGTCGTCGAGACGCTCCGCATCGGCGCGCGACCGGGCGTGTATGTAGACGGAGTTGTCGAGACGCCAGGCTTTCTCGGCCAGCTTGCAGGCAAGGACGTAACGCGCGCGTTCGCCTCCCTGTGCGAGAACGTAGAAGTCGACTCTTGCCATCTCAGGGCCTGTTCACGCCGTGGTGCCGGCTCCCGTTCAGGGCAGGGCGCCGCAACGCCCGAGCAGCAACTGCGACAACATCGGGACCGGGCGTCCCGTCGCGCCTTTTTTGGCGCCGGTCTTCCAGGCGGTGCCGGCAATATCGAGGTGCGCCCAGCTCAGCCCGTCGGCGAACTTGCCGAGGAAACAGCCGGCCGTCACTGCGCCGCCGCCGGGTCCCCCGACGTTGGCCATGTCCGCAAAGTTGCTCTTGAGCTGCGCCGCGTACTCATCGCCCAGCGGCATGGGCCAGCCGCGATCGCCGGCCGTCTCGCCGCAGGCGAAAATCTCCTCGCGCAGGGTGTCGTCGTTGCTCATGATCGCGGTGCGGTGCGCACCGAGAGCGACGACACAGGCGCCGGTCAGGGTCGCGACGTCGATGACGGCTGCAGGTTTGAAACGTTTCGAATAGGTCAGCGCGTCGCAGAGTATCAGGCGCCCCTCGGCGTCCGTGTTGAGGATTTCGATCGTCTGGCCGGACATGCTCTTGACGATGTCGCCGGGTTTGGTGGCGACGCTGCCGGGCATGTTCTCGACCGCCGGCACGATGACGTTGAGATTGACCGGCAGCTTCATCCCGGCGACGGCCGCCATCGTGCCGATCACGCCGGCTGCGCCGCACATGTCGAACTTCATTTCGTCCATTCCGGGTCCCGGCTTGAGCGATATACCGCCCGAGTCGAACGTGACGCCCTTGCCGACCAGTACGACGGGTTTTTCGGCGCCGGCCCCTTTGTATTTCATGACGATGAACTTCGCCGGCTCGGCCGTGCCGGCGGTCACCGACAACAGGGAGCGCATGCCGAGGCGTTTCATCTCCGCTTCGTTCAGCACCTGCGTCGTGAGCCTGCCGTTGCCCGCCGCGAGTTTCTTCGCGATGCGCGCGAGGTACCTCGGCGTGCAGACATTGGCCGGAAGGTTGCCGAGGTCTTTGGCGAGGCGAACGCCGGCTGCGATGCCGTCGCCGTGCCGCGCGCCGCGTACCGACAGGGCGGCGTCGCCGCGTCTCGCGATCGAATGGCCGTACGACGACAGCGACAGCGGCTTCTTCTTGCGGCCGCTCTTCATCTCGGTGAATCGATAGAGCGTGTCGCCCACGGTCTCGACCGAGTGACGTGCCAGGTAGTAGGGGCTGAGGTCCCCGACCGGTTCCAGCGACAGTGCGTTGAGAATCCGTTTGGTCTTGCTGCCGTCCAGCGCGGTGATCGCGGCGGCAATCGCCTTGCGGTACACGCTTGCGTCGAGCCTGGACGGTTTGCCGAGGCCTGCGACGGCGACCCGCCTGGCGCGAACGCCCGGCACGCCGGTCAGAACGGAACAACGACCCGGCGTACCCGACAGGTCACCCGATTTGATCAGGGCGGTGAGACGACCCTTGCTCGCGGTGTCGATGTCCTTCGCACCGGCACCCGGTTTGCCGCGTTCGTAAATGCCGACGATGACGCAGTCGACGGCGCGGCGCGAAGCGCCGCTCGTAGT
>JAKSCZ010000039.1 GCA_022360335.1 Pseudomonadota bacterium | reverse complement strand
CCGAGCAGCGCATAGCCCGAGGCGAGACAAAGACCGATGAACGCGGCGAAGAGCGTCGCGAACACCGAGATCTCGAAACCCAGGATCAGTTCGCCGAGCATGAAGCCTTGCGCGAACGACGCCATGAGGGAGCCCGCGAAGAAGGCCCGGTTCCAGCGCGCCTTGTGCTCGTCGCGCGCTTTGACGCGGAAGTCGAAGGCGACGCCGCGCAGCGTGAGGCCGATGAGCATGAGCGAGACGGGCAGATAAAGCGCCGTGAGGACGGCGCCGTGAGCGAACGGGAATGCGACGAGCAGGACGCCGACGCCCATGACGAGCCAGGTCTCGTTCGCGTCCCAGAACGGGCCGATCGAGGCGATCATGAGGTCTTTCTCGCTGTCGCTCGCCATCGGCAAGAGGAGGCCGACGCCGAGATCGAAGCCGTCGAGGATCACGTAGGCGAGCATCGACAGCCCCATGACGATCATGAAGGCCAGCGGCAGCCAGCCGGCCGGCACGGACAAATCGGGGATCAGCTCAGGCATTGCCGGGCGCCCCGGTCGGTTCTACGGCCGGCTTGATGAGCGACCCAACGCGCGGACCGTGCGCATTGACTCCGGTGGCGAGCTTCTCTTTCGCGCTGGCGTTGCGTGCGAGCATGAAGACTACCGCCACATACGCGCTGATCAGGATCGCATACAGCGAGAGCCAGGCGATCAACGTGGTCAGCACCGTCGCCGGCGGGACCGGCCCGAGGGCTTCCGCGGTGCGCATGACGCCGGAGACGAGGTAGGGCTGTCGTCCGATCTCGGTCGTGTACCAGCCGGAGAGCACGGCGATCCAGCCGGAGAAGGTCATGCCGACGAGCAGCTTGCTCATGAACGGGGAGGGCTCGCGGCCCTTGCGGAGCATCCACACGGCCGCCCAGGAGATGACGAGCATCAGGAGGCCGACGCCGACCATGATGCGGAACGACCAGAACACCATGCTCACGGGCGGGTGCTCGCCTTCGAATTCGTTGAGGCCGAGGACTTCGCCGTCGAGTTCGTGCGTGAGGATCAGCGACGCGAGCTTGGGGATCTCGAGCGTGAAGCGATTCGTTCGGGCTTCCTCGTCCGGGATGCCGAAGACCACGAGCGGGGCGCCTTCCTCCGTTTCCCAGAGACCTTCCATCGCTGCGACCTTGGCGGGCTGATGCTCGAGCGTGTTGAGGCCGTGCAGGTCGCCGGCGAGGATCTGCAGCGGGATCAGCACGGCGGCGAGGCGGACGCCCGTGCGGATACCGCCGATGACCGACTTCTCACGGTCGCCACGCAGCCGGCGATAGGCGGAGAGGCCGGCGATCAGGAACGCCGCGGTCAGGCCGGATGCCAGCAGCGTATGGACGAGGCGGTACGGGAACGACGGGTTGAAGACGACCGCGAACCAGTCGGTCGCGTGCGCCTGGCCGTCGATCATCTCGAAGCCGGCGGGCGTGTGCATCCAGGAGTTCAGGGCGAGGATCCAGAACGCCGACAGGGTAGTGCCGACGGCGACGAGGAAGGTCGCGAGCGTGTGGATGCGGTTGCTGACGCGGTTGAAGCCGAACAGCATAATGCCGAGGAACGAGGCCTCGAGGAAGAAGGCCGTGAGTACCTCGTAGGCGAGCAGGGGTCCGGCGATGTTGCCGACGGTCTCCATGAAGCCCGGCCAGTTGGTGCCGAACTGGAAGCTCATCGTAATGCCGCTGACGACGCCGAGCGCGAAGCTCAGCGCGAAGACCTTGACGAACAGCCGGTAGACGTTCATCCAGTAGTCTTCGCCGCTGCGGTTGTACCGCCATTTGAAGTACAGCAGCATCCAGGTCAGCGCGATCGAGATCATCGGAAAGACGATGTGGAAGCTGATGTTGGCAGCGAACTGGATTCTGGCGAGGAGCAATGCGTCGAGCATGATCGGGTTTTCTTACGCGTCCGCGGTGTCGGCGGCCTTTTCGCGCTGCTTGCCGGGTTTCAGAGGGGCTGTGAGCGGACGAGGTTCCAGGACTGCGGCTCTTTGAGGCCCACTCGGAATTTGCAGGAATTACTGAAATTCTAAGATTGCGTTTAGACTGAGTCAAATCAGGAGGATCGAAGTGTGCGTTCGGTGGAGCCGTAGCCAAACGCGGTGCGACCCCCTATAATGCGCGGCTCGCCGGGGCATGGCACGCTTCGATCAGCGAGCCTCAACGGCCCGCCGGCACCAGACACAGCGCCCGTAGCTCAGCTGGATAGAGTACCTGGCTACGAACCAGGCGGTCGGGAGTTCGAATCTCTCCGGGCGCGCCATTCCGATCAAGGGTTTACAGTTTTTCTGTAGACCCTTTTTCTTTCCAGCGTAGAGAAATCGTAGAGTTGTTCTCTACGATCTCCAGCTCCCGTTCGATTCGAGACGCCGCATCCGATAAATGCTCCGGTGCAAGGTGCGCGTACCGGAGCACCATCTCGTACGACTTCCAACCCCCCAACTCCATGAGCTCCTGCAACCCGGTACCGGCCATCACGTGCCAGCTGGCCCAGGTGTGCCGAAGATCGTGGAAGCGAAAGTTCTCGATCTCGGCACGTCGCATTGCCCGTTTCCAGGCAGAGCCCACCGCGTCCATGCGCTTCCCGTGATACGTGAAACACCACTGCTCGTGTTGGCCAACGACGGCCCTCAGAGCCAGAACCGCATCACGGTTCAAGGGAATCCCGCGACCGTCTCCGTTCTTTGTCGTGCCTGGATCCAGCCAGGACACGCGCCGGTCGAAGTCGACCCGGTTCCATTCCAGCTGCAGGATTTCCCGCATCCTGCAACCGGTCGCCAGCGCAAATCGCACCACAGGCACGAGGTGCTCCGGCAGTTCCTCCAGCAGTCGATCCGCTTCCTCGGCCTTGAGGAAGCGAACGCGACGCTTGGGTTCTTTCAACATGCGGATCTTGGGGACCCGCACAATCCAGCCCCAGTCGTCACGCGCCAGGTAGAGAATGCGCCGAACGATCTCGAGTGCTCGGTTGACGGTGG
>JAKSCZ010000047.1 GCA_022360335.1 Pseudomonadota bacterium | reverse complement strand
GGGGGAACGCGTCGCCGCGTTCCCGACCGTCCGGTACTCGAACCAGTCCGTCGCGGACCGGTCGCTGAATTTCGATACGCGCCTGCCGCCTGCCATGAAGATCGAGTCCCGTTACGAGGATCCCGCGGCGCCGCTCATGCGGTTTCTCGAGACCTTCGACGGGCGGGTGTTCTTCTCGACCGACTCGCCCGGCCGCCGCGAGCAACTCATCGACCTGTTGTCGGGACGCGGCCTGGACCTCGCCCGCATCGACTCCTGGCAGGCGTTCCACGACGACCCGCAGCGTATCGGCGTCGCCGTCGCGCCCATCGAGAACGGCGTCCTGTTGCCCTCCTCGCGAATCGGCATCATCAGCGAACGGCAGCTCTTCGGCGAACGCACCGCGACGCGGCGGCGCAGGCGCCGCGGCGAGCGCGACCCCGAGACGATCATCCGGCAACTCGACGATCTCGAACCCGGGTCTCCCGTCGTGCACGAAGAGCACGGCATCGGGCGCTACCTCGGGCTCGCGACGCTCGATGCCGGCGGCGTCACGGCGGAGTTCCTGCATCTCGAGTATGCGGGCGGCGACAAGCTCTACGTGCCCGTGCACGCTCTCGAACTGATCTCCCGGTACACGGGCGCATCGCCCGGGAACGCTCCGCTGCACCGTCTCGGCAGCGACCAGTGGGCCCGCGCCAGGCGCAAGGCGGTCCGGAAGATCCGCGACGTCGCGGCCGAACTCCTGGACGTCTACGCACGCCGCGCCGCCCGGCCGGGTCACCGCTTCCGCTGGTCGGAGGCGGACTACCGCGGCTTCGAGTCCGGTTTCCCCTTCGATCTCACCGAGGACCAGGCACGAACGATCGACGACGTCCTCGCGGATCTCTCCGGCGACCGGCCCATGGACCGCATCGTCTGCGGCGACGTCGGCTTCGGCAAGACGGAAGTCGCGCTGCGCGCGAGTTTTGCGGCCGTGCACGGCGGCAAGCAGGTTGCCGTGCTCGTGCCGACGACCCTGCTCGCCCAGCAGCACGGACAGAGCTTCCGCGACCGCTTCGCCGACTGGCCCGTGCGCGTCGAGGTGCTGTCCCGTTTCCGGAGCGCGAGAGAGACCAAAGACATCGTCGCCGGCTTGCGATCCGGCGCCGTCGACATCGTCATCGGCACGCACCGTCTCCTGCAGCACACGAAAGACATCCGCGACATAGGACTCGTCATCGTCGATGAGGAGCACCGCTTCGGCGTGCGCCACAAGGAAGCCCTGAAATCGCTGCGCAGCGAGGTCGATGTGCTGACGCTGACCGCGACGCCGATCCCCCGGACGCTCAATATGGCGCTGGGCGGACTGCGGGAGATGTCGCTGATTGCGACGCCGCCGGCCGAACGGCTCGCCGTGAAGACCTTCGTGTCGGAATGGAACGACGTCCTGATCCGCGAGGCCTGCCTGCGCGAGATCAAGCGCGGCGGGCAGATCTACTTCATCCACAACCGGGTCGAGGACATCCGGCGCATCGAACGGCGGTTGGCGAAACTCGTCCCGGAAGCGAGTATCCGCGTCGGTCACGGTCAGATGCCCGAGCGCGAACTCGAACAGGTCATGCTCGACTTCTACCACCGGCGTTTCGGTCTGTTGCTCTGTACGACGATCGTCGAGAGCGGTATCGACGTGCCGACCGCCAATACGATCATCATCAACCGGGCCGATCGATTCGGCCTCGCACAGCTGCACCAGCTGCGCGGCCGCGTCGGCCGCTCGCATCACCGCGCCTACGCCTACCTGATCGCACCGCCGAAGGCCGTCATGACGGCCGATGCGATCAAGCGGCTCGAGGCGATCGACTCGCTCGAGGACCTCGGCTCCGGATTCACGCTCGCGACGCACGACCTCGAGATCCGCGGTGCGGGAGAACTGCTCGGCGACGTTCAGAGCGGCCAGATACAGGAGATAGGATTCTCGCTGTATACGGAACTGCTCGGGCGGGCCGTCGAATCCCTGCGCGCCGGCGAGGAACCGGATCTCGAGACGCCCCTGCACGCCGGCGTCGACATCAACCTGCACATTCCGGCGCTGCTTCCCGAAGACTACGTTCCCGACGTGCACCTTCGACTGATCCTGTACAAGCGCATCTCCGCCGCCGAATCCGCAGACGAACTGCGCGATCTGCAGGTGGAACTCATCGATCGCTTCGGCCTGTTGCCGGTCGCGACGAAGAACCTCGTGCGCATCGCGGCCATCAAGCAGGTCGCTGCACGGCTCGGCGTCGAGAAGATCGACGTCGCCGATGCGGGCGGCTATGTCGTGTTCGGGAACGACGGCAATATCGACCCGGTCGCTCTCGTTCAGCTGGTACAGGCCGGGGACCGCCGGTTCCGCCTTCAGGGATCGCACCGGCTGCAGATTCGCGACGAACTCGCCGATATCGACAACCGATTCGCTACAATCGAGAACCTGCTGGACCGTCTCGCTATCAGAAAGGTGAACGATGAATAGAGCGACGATCGGCCTGTTGGCTGCGTTGTGTACCCTGCCCGCCACGGCCCGGGACGCCGGCGACGTGCCCGGGGAAGCGGAGCTTCGCCGTTACTCGGTCGAGATCATCGTTTTCAGGTATGCGCAGGACGTCGCCCCGGGG
>JAKSCZ010000601.1 GCA_022360335.1 Pseudomonadota bacterium | reverse complement strand
GACCTACCAGCACGGCGGCAACGAGGCCGGCAAGTGTCTGACGTTCACCATCGACGGCCGCGGCGTCAAGACGTCGAGCCCCGACACGGACTGCTGGGAACGAACGCGGTAGGAGCGGCTGTTGTAGGAGTGGCTGTAGGAGCGGCTTTAGCCGCGACCGGGCCTGTTCGGGCCTGAAGGCCCTCCTACGGATTCTGTTCCCTGCCCGAGAAGAAGAACGCATCGACGATCAGCAATGCGGCGCCGACCGAGATGCCCGCATCGGCAACATTGAACGACGGGTACGCCCAGTTGCCGAACCAGACCTGGATGAAGTCCGTAACGTAGCCGAGCACGATGCGGTCGATCAGGTTGCCGACCGCACCGCCCAGCACGAGCGCCAGACCGGCCGCGAGCACTGCCTGCTTCTCATGGCGGATGCGCCACAGCCACACCGCGATGACCGCGCTGACGGCGCTCGCCAGTACGATGAAGAACCATCTTTGCCAGCCGCCGGCGTCGGCCAGGAAGCTGAAGGCGGCGCCGTAGTTTCGCTGGTGCGTGAAGTTGACGAACGAGTTGACCGGGACCTTTTCATACAGTGCCACCCATTCGACGATGGCCCACTTGGTCACCTGGTCGGCGACGACGACGACCAGCGCCACGACCATCCAGGTAACGAAGCGGGCGTTCGAAGTCGTTGCGGCGTCGGTCATACGTCGATAGTCCGGCTGTGCGCTGTCAGTGCAGAACGTGCATTGTCTTCGTCAATCTTCATCTGCGCAACCAGCGCGTCGACGGAATCGAACTTTTCTTCGTTGCGGAGGTGCTCGACGAAATCGACGTGGATGTACTCGCCGTAGACGTCGCGATCGAAATCGAACAGGTGCACCTCGAGCAACGGCTTGACCAGGTCGAAGGTCGGTCGCGTGCCCACGCTGGCGACGCCGTCGACGGGCCCTTCGGGAAGGCCGTGCACCCGCACGGCGTAGATCCCCATGACGGCGCTTTGGCGGCGCCGCAGATCGACGTTGGCGGTCGCATAGCCGAGCGACCGGCCGACCTTTCTGCCCTTCACGATGCGGCCGGACATACGGTACGGGCGCCCGAGCAATGCCGTGGCCCGGGCGACCTCGCCCGCAGCCAGCGCTTCGCGAATCGCGGTGCTCGAGACGCGGATCCCGTCGACGATGACGCTCGGCACCCGCTCGATCGAGTACTGCAGCGCCGGGGCGGCCCGCTCGAGCTCGACGATGCTGCCCTCGCGGCGGCGCGCGAAGCGAAAATCGTCGCCGATGACGATGTGCCGGGCGTTCAGCCCGTGCACCAGCACCTGACGGATGAACGAGTCGACGCTTATCGACCGCATCGCCTCGCCGAAGCGGGGACAGTAGAAGATCCCGACGCCGTAGTCGGCCAGCGCCTCGAATTTCTCGCGGAATCGCATCAGGCGCGCGGGCGGCGCGTCGGCCGCGAAGAACTCTTTCGGCGTCGGCTCGAAACTCATGACGATCGACGGCACCTTCCGCTCGGCCGATCCGGCCGTGACCCTGTCGAGCAGCTGCCGGTGCCCGGGGTGCAGGCCGTCATAGGAGCCGATGGTGACCACGCTGCCTCGCGCCAGCGAGGCATGCGGCATATCGGACAGGTGCCGAACGAGCCACACGTCAGTCGCGCCTCAGCCGAAACTGGTCGAGACGCGTACCCAGCACCCACAGCGCAGCGAAGTACGTTCCGGCTCCGGCCACGACCGAGACGGCCAGCCAGACGACTCGCTCACCGAGCGTCGCCGCCGTCCACCAGCCGGCCGTCCGGTACAGTTGCGACAGGACGATCGCCATCGCCGCATTCGCCAGCAGCACCCGCGCCAGCAACGCACCCCAGCCGGGACCGTGATCGATCACGTCGGCCTTGCGCAAACCGCGGTACAGCAGACCGGCATTGAGTAGTGCCGCGAACGACGTTGCGGCGGCAAGCCCCGTATGCGGCCCGGCGAAGCCGCTCGTCGCCAGGTACCAGGCCGACGAGGCGCCGAGCACGAGGTTGGCCAACAGCGCCACGATGCCGATGCGCACCGGCGTGCGCGTGTCCTCGCGGGCGAAGAAGGCCGGCGCGAGCACCTTCACGAACGAGAACCCGACCAGACCGATCGCGTAGGCTTGCAGTGCGAGTACGGTCATCTCGACCGAACGCGTGTCGAACTCGCCGCCGTAGAACAGCGTGATCACCAGCGGCGTCGCCAGCATGACCAGTCCGACGGCCGCAGGAATCGCGATCAGCACCGCGATCTTCATCGACCATTCCAGCGTCCGGGCGAACTCTTCCCGTTCTTCGCCGGCCCAGAGGCGGGACAGGTAGGGCAGCGTGACGGTGGCGAGCGCGATCCCGAACAGGCCGAGAGGAAACTCCATGAGCCGGTCGGAGTAGTACAGGTAGCTGATGCTGCCTACGGGCAGCAGCGAGGCGATGATGCCGCTCAGCAAGACGTTGACCTGCGCGACCGACGAGCCGAAGATCGCCGGCACCATGAGCCTGAACGCCCGGCGCACGCCGTCGTGCCGCGGCCGCCACCTCGGTCTCGGCAACGCACCGATCTTCGCCAGAAACGGCAGCTGGAAAAGCAGCTGCGCCAGCCCGGCAACGAATACGGCGTAGGCCAGCGCCATGATCGGCCGTTCGAGCATGGGCGCGACCCCGACCGCCGCGGCGATCAACACGACGTTCAGGATCACGGGCGTGAACGCCGGGACGCCGAAACGGCCGTAGGTGTTGAGGATGCCGCCCGCAAACGCGGTCAGCGATACGAAGAACAGGTAGGGAAACGTGAATCGCAGCATCAGCGCCGCGAGGTCGAAGTCGCCGCCCTCCCCGATGAATCCGGGGGCGACGACGAGGACGAGCAACGGCGCGGCGACGACGCCGGCGAGCGTGACGACGAACACGACGACGCCAAACGTCCCGGCCATCGCATCGAGGTAGTCGCGCGCATCGCCGCGGTCGTGCCGTTCCCGGTACCGGGCCATGACGGGCACAAAACCGGCCGAGAACGCGCCTTCGGCGAAGAACCGGCGCAGCATGTTCGGTATGCGCTGGGCGACGAGAAAAGCGTCCATGGCGAGGCTCGCGCCGAAAAGACGCGCGAACACGATGTCGCGCAGCAATCCCAAGATTCGGGACACCAGCGTCATGCCGCTGACAACCGAGGTCTTGAGCGCTAACTTCAGGCCGGATAACCGTTTTTTCCCTTCCATGAAGACTCAAGTGTAGCCCAAAACCCGGCACCGGAATGTCGTTGACACGGGCCCTCCGGGCGCGAATAATACGCGGCTCTTTGAGAGCAGGACACGGTTCGAACCAGTGGCAAACATCAAATCAGCCAGGAAGCGCGCCCGCCAGGCGGAGAAGACCCGCAAGCACAACATGGGCCTGCGCTCCACGATGCGCACGAGTATCAAAAAGGTCGTCAGGGCCTGTGACGAAGGCGACAGGGACGCCGCCGTCGAGGCCTACAAGGCTGCGGTTCCCGTCATCGACAGCATGGTCAACAAGGGCATCGTCACCAGGAACAAGGCCGCGCGTCACAAGAGCCGCCTCAACCAGCGCGTGAAAGCGCTGTCCGCCTGATCCCCCTCAGGCTTCCCCTTCTTCCATCGCTTCGAGCGCCTGAATCACCGCGTGCCCCAGAGCCGCGGTGCCGGTGCCCGTCGCCGCGCTCACCTCGAACACGGGCCCGTCCCAGTCGAGTGCCTCGAGCAGTTCCTCCCGGGCCGCCTTCAGATCGTCGTCGTCCGCCAGGTCGATCTTGTTGATCACGAGCCAGCGGGGTTTCTTTGCCAGTTCCTCCGAGAAACCGGCCAGTTCCCTCGCGATCGCCTCGACCGCCTGCGCCGGCTCGGCCTCCGGGTCGACCGGCGCGATGTCGACGAGGTGCAGCAGCAAGCGTGTCCGCTGCAGGTGCCGCAGGAACCGGAAGCCGAGTCCCGCACCTTCCGATGCGCCTTCGATCAGGCCGGGGACGTCCGCCATGACGAAGCTCTGCAGCCGCCCTACCCGCACGACGCCGAGATGCGGGTGCAGGGTCGTGAACGGATAGTCGGCGATGCGCGGCCTCGCCTCCGACATCGCGGAAATCAGTGTCGATTTGCCGGCGTTCGGCAGGCCGAGCAGGCCGACGTCGGCGAGCACTTTGAGTTCGAGCGACAGGTGGCGCGCCTCGCCCGGCGTGCCGTTGGTCGTCTTGCGCGGCGCACGATTGGTGCTGCTTTTGAAACGCGCGTTTCCGAGGCCGCCGCGCCCGCCCTCGGCGACCATTCGTCGCTGGCCGTCTTCGGTGAGGTCGCACAGGAACTCGCCCGTGTCGACGTCGTTGACGACGGTCCCCTGCGGCACCCTGACCTCGAGGTCGTCGCCGGACTTGCCGGTCATGTCCCGGCCGGCGCCGGGCAAGCCGTTGCCGGCCTTGAATCTGCGTGCTACGCGAAAGTCCGCGAGCGTATTGAGCGCATCGTCCGCCACGAGGTAGACGCTGCCGCCGTGTCCCCCGTCGCCGCCGTCGGGGCCGCCTTTCGCGACATACTTCTCACGGCGGAAACTCAGGCAACCGTGACCGCCGTTGCCCGCGATGACGCGAATCGTTGCTTCGTCCACGAATTTCATGGCTGGATTCCACGGGGTCTCGATACGAAAAACCCCGCGCGTGCGGGGTCGTTGTCGTTCATACGGTATTCCGTAGGAGCGGCTTTAGCCGCGACAGCTTCATTCAACCCCTTCGGGCCTGAAGGCCCTCCTACAACACGAAGGCCCTCCTGCGCAGGATTGTCCGTCAGCCCTCGACGACGCTGACGAACTGCCGCATCTTCGGGCCTTTCTTCTCGAACTTCACGTGTCCATCCTTCTTGGCGAACAGCGTGTAGTCCCGGCCGCAGCCGACGTTCGTACCCGCGTGAAAACGCGTACCGCGCTGCCGGACGATGATGTTGCCGGCGAGAACCTTCTGGCCGCCGTATATCTTGATGCCCAGGCGTTTGCTTTCCGAATCGCGACCGTTCTTGCTGCTGCCGCCCGCTTTCTTGTGTGCCACTGTACTGTACCCGTCTCGTTCATCGCCGGGATGCACCCCGGCTACGCCAATCCACGATCTCTAGTCGGCCTTCTTCCCGGCGGCCTGCTTTTTCGACGCCGGTTTATCCCCGGACGGGGACTTCTTCGCCGCGGCCTTTTTCGCCGGAGCCTTTTTCGGCGCCGGTTTATCCCCGGACGGGGACTTCCCGGCCGCTTTCTTGCCGGCGGCCTTCTTCGCCGCGGGCTTGTCGTCCGCCGCGTCGGCCTTCGGCGCCGCCTTTGCACCGGAGCCGCCGTTGATGCCCGTGATCTCGACTTCCGTGAAGAACTGGCGGTGGCTGCCCTGCCGGAGATAATTCTGGCGGCGCTTGAATTTCACGACCGGGACTTTCCTGCTCTTGCCCTGGCGCAACACCTTTCCGCTCACCGTACTGCCCGACAGCAGCGGGTTGCCGACCTTGATGTCGCTGCCCTCGCCGACGAGAAGAACCTCATCGAATTTTACCGTGGCTCCCTCGTCCGCCTCGATCTTCTCGAGACGCAGGACGTCGCCCTTTACGGCGCGATATTGTTTACCGCCGCTGCGAAAAACCGCATACATTGCACTTGCTCCGGTACGCGAACCACGACGCGCGCAACTCGCTGAGAAATATGCTATTTGTGGGGCTGCGAATCCGCCGAACAGGCGAAAAAGTGACCATCGCCACAAAAGAGCCGGAATTCTATAGATTCCGCGGTCCCGGGTCAACGCCGGCCGGGTGCAAAATCCTGCCTTATTTCAACGGCTTGCCGGGCACGTCATCGAACACCGACGGTGACGATAATCTCGCCAATACCGGCGCTTTCAGGCATTATCCCGAAAGTTATGCAAGTGGCTCGTAAATCACCCGAGGCCGTCGACTTCGAGGACGTCGCCGCGCTCGCGAACGCCGATATGGACGCCGTCGACCGGCTGATTTCCCGGAGCCTCGAAAGCGACGTCGCCCTCGTCTCCCAGGTATCCGAATACATCGTCATGAGCGGCGGCAAACGCCTGCGCCCGCTGATCGTACTGCTCGCGGCCAGGGCTCTCGGGTACGGCGGCGAACAACACGTCCGCGCCGCGGCCATCATCGAGTTCATTCATACGGCCACATTGCTCCACGATGACGTGGTCGATTCGTCCGAGCGCAGGCGCGGCAAGGAGTCCGCCAACACGGTCTTCGGCAACCCGGCAAGCGTTCTCGTCGGCGACTTCCTGTATTCGCGTTCGTTCCAGATGATGGTCGACATCGGCGATATACGCGTGATGCAAATTCTCGCCGACGCGACCAACACGATCGCCGCGGGCGAAGTCCAGCAACTCATGAACATCCACGACCCGGATACGACCGAGAACGATTACCGGCAGATCATCTACCGCAAGACAGCGCGCCTGTTCGAGGCCGGCGCGCAGATCGCGGCCGTGCTCGCGCGCCGCGACGCAGCCGATGAGGCGGCCATGATCGAATACGGACGCCGGCTGGGTACGGCGTTCCAGCTCGTCGACGATGCCCTCGACTACAGCGCCTGTGCGGACGAGCTCGGCAAGAACCTCGGCGACGATCTTGCCGAGGGCAAGGCGACTCTGCCGCTGATCCATGCCATGAGAAAAGGATCCGATGCCCAGCGCGAGCTGATCCGGAGCGCAATCCTCGACGGCGGCCTGACCCAGATGGACAGGATCCAGACGGTCATACGGGAGACGGGCGCGCTCGAGTACACGGCCGCGAAAGCGCGCGAAGCCGTCGACGCGGCGATTGCCTCGCTCGGCGGCATCCCGGACTCGGAGTACCGCAGCGCCCTCGTTTCGCTCGCAGAATTCTCCATCCGGCGGCGCTCCTGACGATGGACCGTTTCAACACGCCGTGGCGCGTCACGGCTGCCGCGATCTACACGACGCCGACCGATTCGCGCGTTTACGGAACGCTCGATATCGACGTCACCGAAGCGAAGCGATTCCTCGACGGGAAACGCGAGGAAGGCGTGAAGCTGACGATGGTGCACCTGACGACGGCCGTCCTCGCCAGAGCCATGGCGTTCGACGTGCCCGAGATGAACTGCTTCATCCGCCGCGGGGCCGTCGTCGGTCGCGAGCGTGTCGACGTCATGGTCCCGGTGCAGGTGGGCGGCGAAACCGGCGTGACGGCGGCGATCATTCGCAATGCGCACGCGCGCACGGTCACCGACATCGCCGAGGAGATCCGTGACAAGGCGGCACGCAGCCGCAGCGGCGATGAGATCAAGGCGGCCAGGAACAAGTACGTTCTCAATCGGATCCCGTGGCCGCTGCGGCGGCCGGTCTTTCTGCTGCTCAAGTGGCTCACGGTCGACATGGGAATCGAGATCCGGGCGCTCGGCCTTTCGGCGCACAGCTTCGGCTCGTTCGTCGTCTCGGACATCGGCAGCTTCGGACTGAACACGGGAATGACGGCACTGATGCCGGCGGCAAAGGTCCCCTGCGTCGTCGTGCTCGGAAAGATGGAGGAGAAAGCCGTCGTCCGTCGCGGCGAGATCGAAATCCGGACGATCCTGCCCCTGACGGGCACCTTCGACCACCGCATCGTCGACGGCATGCAGATCGGCAAGCTCGCACGATCGATCAAACGCAATTTCAGAAAGCCGGAGTGGCTGGATGCGGTGCCCGAGGAGGAACTTGCGGACTGCCCGTTCGGCGTGAGATAGGAAGTGGTCGGGGCGAGAGGATTTGAACCTCCGACCCCTTCGTCCCGAACGAAGTGCGCTACCAGGCTGCGCCACGCCCCGACCGCGGGGGGCGCATGTTACCGCAAGACCTGAGGGGCTTCAACGCGGCGGCGACAGGCCGAAAGAGCCGCAGATAAGCACAGGGGGATCGAGAACGGGGTTCCCATACGCGATACCATGACGGACACGAAGCGTCCGCGAAGCACGGGAATGCAGGGCCATGCGACTCTCCAGCAAATTGCCGGACGTCGGCACGACGATCTTTACGGTCATGAGCCGGCTCGCCGACGAGACGGGCGCGATCAACCTGTCGCAGGGTTTCCCGGGTTTCGACCCGCCCGAGGCGCTGACGGACCGGATCCACTGGCACCTGACGAACGGCGGCAACCAGTACGCGCCGATGGACGGCACGCCGGCGCTTCGGCAGGTCATCGCCGACAAGAACCTCTTTTTTCAGGGCCGTTCGCTCGATGTCGATACCGAGATCACCGTCTGCGCCGGCGCAACCGAGGGCCTGTTCAGCGCCATCTCGGCCGTCGTTCATCCGGGCGACGAGGTCATCGTCCTCGATCCCGCCTACGATTCCTACGAACCGGCCGTACGGCTTTCAGGAGGCATTGCGCGTCACGTCCCGCTGCGGATCGACGACAACGGACATGACTTCCATCCCGACTGGCAGCGGATCGGCGATGCGATCAACCGCAAGACGCGTTTGCTCGTCCTGAATTTTCCGCACAATCCGACCGGCGCGGTACTTGCCGAGGACGACCTCGACACGCTCGCCGACCTCATCCGGGATACGCGCTGCCTCCTCGTCGCGGACGAGGTTTACGAACACATCGTCTTCGATGGCGAAGCACACCGCAGCCTGCTGAGCCACGACGAGTTATGGGAGCGATCGCTCGTCATCTCGTCGTTCGGAAAGACCGTCCACGCGACCGGGTGGAAGATCGGATACTGCGCCGCACCGCCCGAACTGACGGAAGAGTTTCGCCGCGTGCACCAGTTCACGACCTTCTCGGTCAGCTCGCCCATGCAGCACGGACTGGCCGACTACCTCGGCAGCCATCCCGGGTGGTGCCGGGACCTGCCTGCCTTCTACGAGCACAAGCGCGACCTTTTCTGCAAGCTGCTCGAAGACTCACGGTTCAGGCTGCGCCCTGCTCGCAGCACGTTCTTCCAGATCCTCGACTACGGCGGCATATCGGACGAGATCGACGAGTCTCTGGCGAAGCGCTGGACGCGCGAGATCGGTGTCGCCTCCATCCCGTTGACCGTGTTCTGCGAGACGCCGTTTACGGGAACGCGTCTGCGCTTCTGTTTCGGGAAAGACGATGCGACGCTCGAGGCGGCCGCGGAGCGACTTTGCCGGCTGTAGGCTTCAGGCCGTGCCGAGCTGGTATGCGGCCAGCGCGCCCGCGTAGCCGAGCGCCGTCATGTACACCCAGGCGAAAACCGGCCATCGCCACGTGTTGGTCTCGCGCCGGATGATCGCCAGCGTCGCCGCGCATTGCAGGCAGCAGGCGTAGAAGATCAACAGTCCGATGACCATGGGCAGCGTGAAGATCGGCGTTCCGTCGGGATGGACGGCAGACTTCAGCCGCTCGGAAAGCGTCCCTTCGTCCGCCTCGTCGCCCACGGCATAAACGGTCCCCAGCACCGCGATGACGACCTCGCGCGCCGGAAAGCTCGCGATGACGGCCGACGACACGCGCCAGTCCCAGCCGAGCGGCTCGAACACGGGCTCGATGGCCTTGCCGGCCCGGCCCAGGTAGCTCTGTTCCAACTGCAGCGCGGCCGCCGTGTTGTCGTCGACGCCGGCGGGGATCTCGTCGGAACGCGGGAAATAGGCCAGTGCCCAGATGACGACGGCGACCGCGAAAATCACGGTGCCGGCGCGCTTCAGGAATACCCTGACGCGACCGAGCAACTGAATCGCCACGGTCTGCAGGTTGGGACGCCGAAACTCGGGCAGCATCAGGGCGAACGACGGCTTCGGGCCCCGCAGTGTCGTCTTGCGCATGACGAGCGAGGTAAAGACGCCCATGACGATACCGAACAGGTAGAGCCCGAACAGGACGAGTCCCTGCAGGTTCAGGAAGCCGACGTTCGCGGCCGGCACGAACGCGGCGATCAACAGTGCATAGACCGGCAGTCTCGCCGAGCAGGTCATGAACGGCGCAGCCAGGATCGTAGCGATGCGATCGCGGCGGTTCGGGATGACGCGCGTCGCCATGATGCCGGGCACGGCGCACGCGAAACTCGAGATCATCGGGATGATCGACTGGCCGGAAAGACCGACGGAGCGCATCGCGCGGTCCATCAGGTACGCGGCGCGCGCAAGATAGCCCGAGTCTTCCAGCAGGATGATGAAGACGAACAGGATCAGGATCTGCGGCAGGAAGATGATGACGCTCCCGACGCCGGCGACGACGCCGTCGGCGATCAGGCTCGCAAACGCGGTGTTGCCGAGGCTGTCGAACACGCTCGCGCTCAGCGCGGCCGTACCGGCATCGATCAGGTCCATGAACGGCGTCGCCCATGCGAACACGGCCTGGAAGACGACCGCCATGACGACGAACAGCCCGATCGTCCCCGGTACGGGGCGGTTCAGGAAATCGGTGATGCGCGTACGCCACGATGCATAGGCAGGCGCCGACTTCTGTACCTTCCCGAGGACGTCTCGCACCCACGCGTAGCGAATACGGGCGTCTTTTGCGATCGGCGGTTCGTCGCCGAACAACGCGGCGCGCGTTGCATCGATTCTCGCAGCCGCCCGGCCGCCGAGCCTGACGACCGTGTCCCGGTTCGCATCCGTCGGCCCGTCGATCAGCAAACGCTCGACCTCGGCAAAACGCAGCGGCTCGGGAGCTTCGCGGGCCAGCGACTCGGCGGCCTCGGCGAGTTCGCTCCAGACGCGAACACGGCGCGGCGGCGTAAGTTCCCTGATATCCGCCAGCGCACGCCGCAGCATGTCGAGACCGGCGCCCGTGGTCGCGACGACCGGATAGACGGGGACGCCGAGCAGTGCCCCGAGTTCGGCCGTATCGATATCGACACCGCTTCTTTCGGCGGCGTCCGTCATCGTCAGTGCCACGACCGTCGGCAATTCGAGCTCGACGAGCTGCTGGACGAGGAACAGTCCCTGGTAGAGATTCGTCGCGTCGAGAACCGCGAGGATGCCGTCGGGGGCTTGCGTCCCCTCCATGCGTCCGAGGATGACGTCGACGGCGATCCGCTCTTCGAGCGAATGCGCGCTCAGCGAGTGCGTGCCGGGCAGATCGACGAGTTCGATCGAGGTGTCGCCGGTGCGCAGCGTGCCGACGTGCCGCTCGACGGTCACGCCCGGGTAATTGCCGATACGCTGCTTGAGCCCCGTCAGGCGGTTGAACAGCGTACTTTTGCCGGAATTGGGGTTGCCGACAACCGCAACGCTCGCGTCTTTGCGCCGGGCTACAGTTATGTCGTTGGCGGGTATCCGGGTTTCGACGGGTCTAGTCACCGGCCGCCGATACAGGTGCAACCTGGAAGAACCGCGCGTGCTCCTGGCGGAGCGAGATGCCGCTGCCGAACAGGCGGAATTCCATCGGGTCGCCCCCGATGGCCGAGCTTGCGTGCTCGACCTCGGCGCCCTCCACGAGGCCCAGCACCATCAGACGCTGAACCTGCGGATCCACTGGATCCACGGCCTGGATGACGCCCTTCTGACCGCGTTTCAGGGAGGCCAGCGTGTTGCCGTTGAATTTCATAACTGCCTATTTCTACTTGGATTTGGTGCCACTACCGGACAGTGTCATAAATGATAATGATTCGCATTACGAACCGCAATAGGCAATTGTACTGATGTCGAACATCCCCCGTTCAGTTTGCGTTCATCGACCCGCGCGTAGCGTTGGCCCGACCACCACCGCGAGGAACGCGTCATGAGAAACGCCCCGACACCCGCGCAGGCCGCCGTGCACCAAGGCGCGCCGCGACGCGGTCGGACGGTTGCCGGCATCGCCGTCCTGGCCGCCGCTGCGACGCTCGTCGTCACGCACGCCGCCCACGCCAATACGCCGACGATACGGCTGTTCCCGACCACGGTCGTGGAAGATCTGAGGCAAACCGGCAACGTCGCCCGCGACATGGAAACGGGCCTGCAGGAAGTCATCGGCCGCCTCGATCAGCAGCAGGAACTCTACGACGAGAGCAAGTGCGACGGCGCCGAGAACGATTCCGGCTGTCAGCGTCTCGCCCGGCAGATCGGCGCCACCTATCTCGAGATGCTGAACATCATGGAGGAGCGTCTGCCCGACATGGAGCACACCGTCAACAACACGCGGCTGAGCCTCGAGAAAGGCCTGCGAAGCGAACTCG
>JAKSCZ010000528.1 GCA_022360335.1 Pseudomonadota bacterium | reverse complement strand
AGGTGCCTGGGAGTCCAGCCCGCGTCTGCACAGACGCTGCCCGTACGCTCGGCCGACGCCAGGAAGGCGTGATCGAGGAACGGGTAAGCGCTGCCGGCGAGCCGGTTCCAGGCGTCGCGGTCGATGCTTGCGATGCTGTCGTGGACCGAGACCTTCAATAGCGCGCTGTTGATTCGCGGACAATGTCCGCTCCTACGTCTTCGCCACGGCTAATGTCCGCTCCTGCGCTTTCTTCGCGGGCAGGCTTCGTTCCCGCAGTCGCCTTGCCGGCAGATTCGAGTGCGTCGATGAATTTCTCGGCGTCGAGCGCCGCCATGCAGCCGGCGCCGGCCGACGTAATGGCCTGGCGGTAGACCTGGTCGGCGACGTCACCGGCGGCATACACGCCCGGGATGCTGGTTGCCGTTGCGTCACCCTCGATCCCGGACCTGACGACGATGTAAGCGTTCTTCATGTCGAGCTGGCCGTCGAAGAGTCCCGTATTCGGCTTGTGGCCGATCGCGATGAAAATGCCGTCGACGTCGACGTCGGCCGTCCGCGACGCGTTTTTGGTGCTGCGAATGCGCATACCGGTCACACCCGCGTCGTCGCCGAGAACTTCGTCGAGCACGTGGTCCCACAGGATCTCGACCTTGCCTTCCGCCTGTTTCTCGAACAGGTGCTTCTGCAGGATCTTCTCGGCGCGCAGTTCGTCGCGACGATGCACGAGCGTCACCTTCGACGCGATGTTGCTCAGATACAGCGCTTCCTCGGCAGCGGTATTGCCGCCGCCGACGACGGCGACCGGTTTGCCGCGGTAGAAGAAACCGTCGCAGGTCGCACAGGCGGACACGCCACGGCCTTTGTAGGCTTCCTCGGATTCGAGCCCGAGGTACATGGCGGTCGCGCCCGTTGCAATGATCAGCGCGTCGCAGGTGTAGCTGCCGTAGTCGCCGTCGAGGCGGAACGGGCGTTGCGACAGGTCGGCCTTGTGTACGTGGTCGTTGACGACTTCGGTGTCGAAGCGTTGGGCGTGGCGCAGCATACGGTCCATGAGTTCGGGGCCCTGTAATCCCTCGACGTCGCCGGGCCAGTTGTCGACGTCCGTGGTCGTCATCAGTTGGCCGCCCTGTTCGATGCCCGTGATCATCACCGGGTCGAGGGCGGCGCGCGCGGCGTAGACGGCGGCGGCGTAGCCTGCGGGTCCCGAACCCAGGATCAGAACCCGGCAATGTTTCGAATCACTCATGTATACTTTGTCCGTAACGTGACGTAACAGGATCTGCCCGCGCAGGGCCCGGAAATGCGGCCGCGAAGCCGTCTTTCAAGGGCGCTGGCGGGCAAGCTGTGTGAGGCTCGTGATGCGTCGCTTCGCTGGGCAAGTGTAGGAAAATCTGTTTCTTTATGGCAAGAGCGGTCAAAGCCAGGCAGCCTGAATCGCGTCTGTCATCGCCGGTTCAGCGGGCATTGCGTGAAGGCGCGCTCTATCTGTTCGGCGCGCTCGCGCTGATCCTCTGGTACGCCCTGTATACCTACGATCCGGCCGATCCCGGCCCCACGCAGGCGACCACGGTCGTCACGATTCAGAACGGCGTCGGCCGCGCCGGTGCGTGGATTGCCGATGCGCTGTTCTTCATGTTCGGTCGCCCGGCGTACCTGTTTACGGTCATGGTGTTCTTCTTCGGCTGGATGTTGTATCGCGAGCAGAAGACCCAGATCGAACTGACCCGCCTCGATTTCGCGCTGCGCTTCAGCGGCTTTCTCGCGACGCTCGTGACGAGCTGCGCGTTGTCCACGCTGCATTTTTCCCCGGCCGGTTTTTCGAGTTCCGCCGGCGGTGTGATCGGCAGGGCCGTCGGCGAGAGTCTGGTCGAGCTCATGAAGCTGCTCGGCGCGAGCACTTTGCTGTTCTGCCTCTGGGTCGCGTCCCTGTCGCTGTTCCTCGGCATCTCGTGGATCAACGTCATGGACAGGATCGGCCAGTGGTGCCTGCTCGGCTACGAGAAAGCCGCGATGAAACTCGGCGAGCTGCGGGACAAGGCCGAAGGCCGGCGCCAGGCGGCGGCGCGTCAGGACGTCGTCAAAGTCGAGAAAAAGCTCAAGGAAACGCGGCCGAAGCCGCGCATCGAGCCCGTCCTGCCGTCGCTCGAGACCAGCGTGCGTGCCGAGAAAGAGCGCCAGGTGCCGTTGTTCGAGCCGGCAGCCGCCGGCGAGCTGCCGCCGTTGTCCTTGCTGGACGATCCTCCCGAGCAAAAACAGGGCTACTCCAAGGATTCGCTCGAGGCGATGTCGCGTCTGGTCGAACTCAAGCTCAAGGACTTCGGCATCGACGTCGAGGTCAAGTCGGTGTCGCCCGGCCCGGTGATCACGCGCTTCGAGCTCGATCCGGCGCCCGGGGTCAAGGTCAGCCAGATCGCCAATCTCTCCAAGGACCTCGCGCGCTCGCTGTCCGTGGTCAGCGTGCGCATCGTCGAGGTGATTCCGGGGAAGTCGTACGTCGGTCTCGAGATCCCCAACGAGAACCGCCAGCTCGTCACGCTCGGCGAGATACTCAAATCGCGCGCTTACGACGACATGGTATCGCCGCTGACGCTGGCGCTCGGCAAGGACATCGGCGGCAACTCGGTGGT
>JAKSCZ010000002.1 GCA_022360335.1 Pseudomonadota bacterium | reverse complement strand
GACGGGTTCCGCGCTCAGCGCGGCAGGCGGGATTCGAAACGGCGGCGCCAGCCGGCCGCATCGAATTTCTCGATCGCCCCGTCGACGCCGGCCATGAGGCGCTTCTGCAGCGTTTTCCTGATCCTGAATTCGACGCGATACAGATCGCGCTCGGCCGCACGCTCGCCGAGCAGCTGGTCGCTGGTCCTGAGCTCGTCGGTCAGGCCGAGCTCCAGTGCACGCGTGCCGTACCAGTGTTCGCCGGTCGCGACTTTGCCGAGATCGAGACCCGGGCGGTAACGCGCGACCGCATCCTTGAACAAGGCATGCACGTCTTCGAGTTCCGCTTTCAGCTTCGCGCGGTCTTCGTCCGTGTTCTTGCCGAACATCGTGACCGTCCGCTTGTATTTGCCGGCCCGGACCTCTTCGAAGTCGACGCCGTGCGTATCGAGCATGCGATTGAAGTTGGGGATCTGGGCCAGCACGCCGATCGACCCGAGGACCGCGAAAGGGGCGGCGACGATTCGCGACGCAACGCAGGCCATCAGGTAGCCGCCGCTCGCCGCCACCTTGTCGACGCACACGATCAGCGGTATGTCACGATCGCGCACGCGCGTGAGCTGGGATGCGGCCAGTCCGTGCTCATGAACGATGCCGCCGTAGTTCTCGAGTCGTACGATGACTTCGTCGTCCGGCGTCGCGACGTCGAGGATCGCGCCGACTTCCTCACGCAGCGACGCGGACGCGCTTGCCTTGAGGTCGCCCTTGAAATCGACGACGAAACTGCGCGGCTTCCCGGAAGGCTTCCTGCTTTCGGCCTTGTCCCGCTTCTTTCGTTCCCTGGCTACCCTCTTCCGCTCGTCTTTCGGCGAGACCGCTTTCAGAAGCGAATCGGACAGGCTGCGGTACTTCTTGTTGAGGTCTTCGACCTCGAGACCTTCGTGGGCGGTCCTGCGCTGCGCGGCCGCGGCCGCGCCCATGACCGCGACGATCGCGGCGACGACCGTGAGTGTCTTCAGGAGAAAGAGCCCGTAGTCGGCGAGAAACTCGGCCATGGTCAGACGGCGATACCCACGTTGTTCTTCTGCAGCACCTGCTCGGCTCGATAGCTCGAACGTACCATCGGCCCCGCCACGACTTCGACGAAGCCGCGCTCGAGCCCCTCGCCGCGGTAGGCGTCGAACTCTTCCGGCGAAACGTAGCGATCGACGGGGAGATGGTTCGGTGTCGGTCTCAGGTACTGGCCCAAGGTCAGGATGTCGACGTTCGACGCACGCAGGTCGTCCATCGTCTTCAGGATTTCCTTGTCGCGTTCGCCGAGCCCGAGCATCAGGCTCGTCTTGGTCAGTACCTCCGGACGGTGCTGTTTCGCATGCTCGAGCACCGCAATCGTCTGCTCGTAGCCCGCACGCGGATCGCGCACGGGATGCGTCAGCCGTTCGACCGTCTCGACGTTCTGCGCGAACACCTCGAGACCCGAATCCACGACCCGCTCGACATGCTCCATGACGCCGTTGAAATCGGGCGTCAGGGCCTCCACGGCCGTCGTCGGGTTGAGCTTTTTGATCTCCCGGACGCACTTGGCGTAGTGCGAGGCGCCGCCGTCCGGCAGGTCGTCGCGATCGACGGACGTGATGACGACGTACTCGAGCCCCATGAGCCTGACGGCTTTCGCCGAGTTTTTCGGCTCGTCCGGGTCAAGCCAGCCCCTGGGATTGCCCGTGTCGACGGCACAGAAGCGGCAGGCGCGCGTGCAAACCGAACCGAGCACCATGATCGTCGCCGTGCCGGCATTCCAGCACTCGCCGATGTTCGGGCACATCGATTCCTCGCAGACCGTACTCAGCCGATGCTCGTGCACGATCTTGCGCGTACCCGAGTAGCCGTGACCCGACGGCATCTTTGCACGGAGCCACTTCGGCTTGTCGCCGCGCACGGACGGCGCCGATTCGCGCCCCGCCTTCTGGCCGTTCTTGATCGCCGAAAATCCGGCGTCGGTCGTGTACTTGCTGCCGCTCCGGATGACGGGAATTCTGCTGAGTTTGTCGGTGGGCTTCTTCATAGGGGGAGGGATTCTCTCACAGAGCGATATCGCCATCCATGGCAACGCCGCTCTCGCACGTCCTGAGCGCTACGCGGCATAAGGCCGTCCATGGCCTCCGCGGCATAATTGCATCCCTGTAAAAAAAATCCCGGCCGAAGCCGGGAGAGTCAGGGGGAAATCAATGACGACGCCAGAGGGGTGTCTAGTGCAATCTCGACCAGCTCACCAACCGGACGGCGCTCTGCGCCAGGTCGAAGTTGCGAGCCAGTATTGCCTCTATGTCGTGCCGGTCGGAAGCCTGTGCCGTCGGCTGGTTCAGTTCCACGACCCCGCAG
>JAKSCZ010000627.1 GCA_022360335.1 Pseudomonadota bacterium | reverse complement strand
CTGAACGACGCCGGCCTCAAGGTCAACGAGATCGACGACGTGATCCTCGTCGGCGGCCAGACGCGTATGCCGAAAGTGCAGGAAGAAGTGCAGAACTTCTTCGGCAAGGAGCCGCGCAGGGACGTCAACCCGGATGAGGCCGTCGCGCTGGGCGCTGCGATCCAGGGCGGCGTCCTAGCCGGCGACGTCAAGGACGTGTTGCTGCTCGACGTCACGCCGCTGTCGCTGGGCATCGAAACGCTCGGTGGCGTCATGACCAAGCTGATCGAGAAGAACACGACGATTCCGGCCAATGCCGAGCAGGTGTTTTCGACGGCGGACGACAAGCAGACGGCCGTGACGATTCACGTGCTGCAGGGTGAGCGCGAGCGCTCCATGGACAACAAGTCGCTGGGTCGCTTCGATCTGACCGACATCCCGCCGGCACCGCGCGGCATGCCCCAGATCGAGGCGACCCTCGACATCGCCGCCAACGGCATCCTCAACGTGTCGGCCAGGGACAAGGCGACGGGCAAGAGCCAGAACATCGTGATCAAGGCCTCGTCCGGGCTTTCGGACGACGAAATCGACAAGATGGTGGCCGATGCGGAGAGCCACGCCGAGGAAGACCGCAAGTTCCGCGAGCTCGTCGACGTGCGTAACCAGGCCGACGGCCTGATTCACGCGGCCGAGAAGACGCTCGGCGAGCTCGGCGAAAAAGCCTCGGCCGAAGAGCGGCTCGCCGTCGAGAATGCGGTAGCCGATCTCAAAAAGGCTATCGAGGGCGACGACAAGGAGGCCATCGAGAAGAAGACGGCGGCGCTCGGCGAAGCCTCGGGCAGCCTCGCGCAGAAGCTCTATGCCGAGCAGGCGGCGCAGGCGGGTGAAGGCCCGGCCGAAGCTGCGTCGGACGGCGACGACGTCGTCGATGCCGAGTTCGAGGAAGTCGACAAGGACGACAAGTCCTGATCGACGTCAGGCCGGCGTAACGGAAGATCGGGCGGGCGCTCCACGGGGCGCCCGCCGTACATAGAAGACGAACATGGCGAAACGCGACTACTACGATGTTCTGGGCGTCTCGAAATCGGCATCGGCCGACGAGATCAAGAAGGCGTATCGCCGCCTCGCCATGAAGTTTCACCCGGACCGCAACAAGGACGATGCCGGGGCGGCCGAGGCGATGTTCAAGGAAGCCAAGGAGGCCTACGAAGTCCTCAAGGACGACGACAAGCGCGCGGCCTACGATCGCTTCGGGCACGACGGCGTCAAGATGGGCGGCCCCGGCGGCTCCGGCGGTTTCGGCGCCGAGGGCTTCGGCGACATCTTCGGCGACGTCTTCGGCGATATTTTCGGCGGCGGCCGGCGCAGCAGCGGTCCCCAGGTATTCCGCGGCGCCGATCTCGGCTACGAACTCAGGCTCGACCTCGAAACGGCCGTGGCCGGCGATAACGTCACGATCGACGTGCCGACCCAGGTCGCCTGCGACAGCTGCAGCGGCAGCGGCGCCAGGAAGGGCACGCAGCCCGTCGCCTGTTCGACCTGCGGCGGCGCCGGCCAGGTCCGGATGCAGCAGGGGTTCTTTTCGATCCAGCAAACCTGTCCGGCGTGCAAGGGGGCCGGGACGACGATTGCGGAACCCTGCCCGGACTGTCACGGACGCGGCCGGATACGCAAGACACGGACACTGTCGGTGAAGGTGCCCGCGGGCGTCGACGACGGCGACAGGATACGTCTCTCGGGCGAGGGCGAGGCCGGACGAAACGGCGGTCCGTCGGGCGATCTCTACGTGGAGATCCGCGTCACGCCGCACAAGATCTTCGAGCGTGAAGGTGCGAATCTGTCCTGCGAGGTTCCGGTCAGCTTCGCGACGGCGACGCTGGGCGGCGAGGTGGAGTTGCCGACGCTCGACGGCCACGTGTCGCTCAAGATCCCGGCCGGCACGCAGTCGGGCAAGGTATTCCGTCTGCGCAACAAGGGCGTTACAACGGTCAGGGATCCGCGGCAGGGCGACCTGTTTGCGCAGGTCGCCGTCGAGACGCCGATCAATCTCACACCGGAGCAACGGGACCTGCTCGAGCGGTTCGAGACTGCAGTGCAGGCGGGCGGCGAGAAGCACAGCCCGCGCGCGGGCGGCTGGCTGGATACCGTCAGGCGCTTCTTCGAGCGGATCAGCTCTTGACGCGCGTCGCGATCGCCGGCGCCGGGCGCATGGGGCAGGCGATCGCCGCCGGTCTCGAGTCGCACGGTGAGCTCGCAGTAGCCGGAATCTGGCGCCGCGGCGGCGACCTGGACGGGCTCGTGCGAAGCGCCGACGTCGTCGTCGATTTCAGCCTGCCGGAAGGCACCGAGGCCGTCGTCGATGCCGTCCTGCGCCACGGCAGGCCGCTGGTGTGCGGCGTCAGCGGCCTGAGCGATGCGCAGATGGCCCGCATCGACGAGGCCGCGAAGTCGGTGCCGGTCGTCTACGACCGCAACATGAGCCTCGGCGTCGCCGTACTCGCCCGTTCGGTGCGCGAGGCGGCCGCGTCGCTCGGCATGGACTTCGACGTCACGATCTCCGAGGTGCACCACGTCCACAAGAAAGACGCTCCGTCCGGCACGGCGCTCAAACTCGGCGAAGCCGTGGCCGAAGCGCGCGGCGAGCCGGGTACCGGGTCCGTCGAGTTTCGCAGCGAACGGCGCGGGGAGGTGCCGGGCGACCACGACGTGGTCATGCGTTCGGCCACCGAACGACTGACGTTCGCTCACAGCGCCGTATCGCGCCGGGTCTTTGCCGACGGCGCCATCCGCGCGGCGGGCTGGATCGCCGGGCAGCCGCCGGGACGCTACGACATGAGCGACGTGCTGTTCGGCGGCTGATCCCGCCGGGTGCGGCAAAAAGTCGGGCGGGGAGTCTGGCGCAGGCCGGGTACGTTCTGTAAACTACGCCGGATCGCCGGGCGGTCAGTGAATGATTCGAGCGGGAGGCCACGTCCTTCCGCTTTGTTGCATCTAAAGGCGACGATTTCACTGCCTCGAGTGATCGCTTGAGGATCAATCTTGAGGGTCGCGCTTGAGCACGCCAGCGATACTTGCACTAGAGGACGGTACCGTTTTCCGCGGTACCTCGATCGGCGCCGACGGGCAGACGATCGGCGAAGTCGTTTTCAATACCGCCATGACCGGCTACCAGGAGATCCTCACGGATCCGTCCTACTGCCGCCAGATCGTCACGCTGACGTATCCGCACATCGGCAATACGGGTACCAACAGCGAGGACATGGAGTCGGGCAGGATTCACGCGTCGGGCCTGGTCGTTCGCGACAGTTCGATGCTGACCAGCAGCTGGCGCTCCGAGCGGACGTTCTCGGAGTTCCTGAAACAGGGCGATACGGTTGCCATCGCCGATATCGACACGCGCAAGCTGACCCGGATCATCCGCGAGAAAGGCGCGCAGTCGGGTTGCATCCTGACGGGCGACCAGCCGGCCGGGAAAGCGGTCGGGCACGCCCGCAGGTTCCCCGGTATCGCCGGCATGGACCTCGCCGCATTCGTGACCACCAAGGAGACGTACCAGTGGTGCCACGGCACGTCCTTCGGCAAGCCGCAGCGCATCATGAGCCGCCGAATCGCGCCGTATCACGTCGTGGCCTACGACTTCGGCGTCAAGCGCAATATCCTCAGGCTGTTGTCGGATCTCGATTGCCGCCTCACGGTGGTTCCGGCCGAAACGAGCGCCGACGAGGCGCTCGCGCACGCGCCCGACGGCGTTTTCCTGTCGAACGGACCCGGCGACCCGGAGCCCTGTGAGTACGCCGTCGAGGCAATCAGGACGTTTCTGGCGACAGGCATTCCCGTCTTCGGGATCTGCCTCGGGCATCAACTGCTCGCGCTGGCTGCCGGCGCCGCGACCGAGAAGATGAAATTCGGCCACCACGGGGCGAATCACCCGGTGCAGGATCTTAAATCCGGTCGAGTGCTGATCACCAGCCAGAATCATGGCTTTGCAGTCGATGAGGAATCTTTGCCGGAAAACCTCAAAGCGACGCATCGGTCCCTGTTCGACGGCACGTTGCAGGGAATTGAGCGAACCGATGTGCCGGCCTTTT
>JAKSCZ010000493.1 GCA_022360335.1 Pseudomonadota bacterium | reverse complement strand
TCGCGCCGCCCCTGAAGGGCCCCGGGATCATCGCCGCGCCGCTGATCATTGCGTTCAACTTCGTCCTGGAATCGGTGGCGCTGCTCGCGAAGCCGCTGTCCTTGAGCCTGCGGCTGTTCGGCAACCTGTTCGCGGGCGAGCTGATCTTCATCCTGATCGCGATCATCGGCTATTTCCAGCTGCCGCTGCATTTCGGCTGGGCAGTGTTCCACGTACTTATAATCACGCTGCAAGCCTATATATTCATGATGCTGACCATCGTTTATCTGAGTCTGGCATCGGAGAAGCATTGAGATTTCAGGCCGACAGCCCGACTCCGGTCGGCGGTGGTCTGAGCACGTTTGAAAACATCCTCGTTAGGAGAAACTGATGGATCTTGTTATTGGCCTCACGGCGATCGCCGTCGCGCTTCTGATCGGCCTCGGCGCCCTCGGTGTCGGTATCGGTATGGGTCTCTTGGGCGGCCGCTTCCTCGAAGGCGCGGCGCGTCAGCCCGAACTGGCGCCGATGCTGCAGACGAAGATGTTCCTCGTCGTCGCGCTGCTCGACGCCGTGGCCATGATCGGTGTCGGTATCGCGCTGTTCTTCGCGTTCGCCAACCCGTTCGTCGATCAGCTGCGTGACGCGCTGCAGCCGGTTGCCGGTTAAGTAGAAAAAGCAGACAACAGACACTGCGCCGGAAGGTCGGTGCAGTGGCTTTTTCGTAGGAGGAATCCGTGAACCTAAACGCAACCATCATTGGCCAGACCATCGCGATGATTGTTTTCGTTTGGCTGTGCGCCTGGTTGGTGTGGCCAAAGATCATCAACGCCCTCGAAGAGCGCCAGAAGAAGATCGAGGAAGGCCTCGCCGCCGCCGACAGGAGCCAGGAGAAGCTGGCCGAGGCCGAGGCCGAGGCCGGCGAGATCGTCGCCGACGCCCGCCAGCAGGCCACGGGCATCCTCGATCAGGCGCACGCCCGCGCCAACGAGATCGTTGCCGAGGGCAAGGAAGCAGGCGTCAGGGAGCGCGAGCGCCAGCTTGCCGCCGCCCGGGCCGAGCTCGAGCAGGAGACCAACAAGGCGCGCGAAGAGCTGCGCGGCCAGGTGTCGGCGATCGCCATCGCGTCCGCCGAGAAGATCCTGAATCGCGAGATCGACGGCCAGGCACACGAAGACATCCTCGGCAAGCTCGCGCAGGAGATCTGATCCGTGGCCGACAACGACACCGTAGCCAGACCGTACGCGCAGGCCGCTTTCGAGGTCGCCCGGGAACAGGCTGCGCTGGCCGAGTTATCGGAGTCGCTGGCCGCCGCGAGAGCGCTGCTCGAGGACGGACGGGTCGTCGCATTCCTGGCGGCGCCGTCACTGAACGACGGGCAGCGTCTCGAGTTCCTGCAGGGGCTGTTCGCGGACGCCGTCGGCAAGGACTCGGTGTTCGCGGGCGGCAGCGATCGCGGCACGAACTTTTTCAGGCTCCTGATCGAGAACGGGCGTGTCGACGCGTTGCCCGAAATCTCGGCGCAATTCGAGGCCCTGAAAGCGAAGGCCGAGAATACCGTGGACGCGGTGATCACCTCCGCCGCGCCGCTCAGCGCCGCGCAGCGGCAGGCGATGGCAGGCGCGCTCCGGGAGCGGCTGGGTTGCGACGTCGACGTCACGACCGAAATCGACGAAAACCTCATCGGGGGCGCCGTGATCCGCGCCGGCGATGTCGTAATTGATGGTTCACTGCGTGCAAGGCTCGACGGGCTCGCAAACGCATTGACCGAATAAAGAGGAAACGAAAATGGCACTCAAAGCTTCTGAAATCAGTACGCTGATTAAGGAACGCATCGAGAACTTCGAGGCGAGCGCCGAGGCGCGCGACGTCGGCACCGTCATCGCGGTCACCGACGGCATCGTACGCATCCACGGCCTGGCCGACGCGCGCTACGGCGAGATGCTCGAGTTCCCGGGCAACACCTTCGGGATGGCGCTGAACCTCGAGCAGGACTCGGTCGGCGCGGTCGTCCTGGGCGATTACAAGCACATCTCGGAAGGTGCGCAGGTCAAGACGACGGGCCGCATCCTCGAGGTGCCGATCGGCGATGCGCTCCTGGGGCGCGTCGTCGACTCGCTCGGCAAACCGATCGACGGCAAGGGCCCGATCGACGCAGACGAGACGGCGCCGATAGAGAAGGTCGCACCGGGCGTCATCGCGCGCCAGTCGGTGTCGCAGCCCGTCCAGACGGGCCTGAAGTCGATCGACTCGATGGTGCCGATCGGCCGCGGCCAGCGCGAGCTGATCATCGGCGACCGCCAGACGGGCAAGACGGCCCTTGCGATCGACACGATCATCAACCAGGTCGGCACGGGCATCAAATGCATCTACGTCGCGATCGGCCAGAAAGCCTCCTCGATCGCGGGCGTCGTGAGAAAGCTCGAGGAAGAGGGCGCGATGGAGCACACCGTCGTCGTCGCCGCCCCCGCCGCCGACAGCCCGGCGATGCAGTACATCGCACCCTATGCGGGTGCATCGATGGGCGAGTACTTCATGGACAAGGGCGAGGACGCACTCATCATCTACGACGACCTGACCAAGCAGGCCTGGGCCTACCGCCAGGTGTCGCTGCTGCTCAGGCGCCCGCCGGGTCGCGAAGCCTACCCGGGCGACGTCTTCTACCTGCATTCGCGGCTGCTGGAGCGTGCTGCGCGCGTCAATGCCGGGCACGTCGAGCAGGTATCGGGCGGCAAGGTCAAGGGCAAGACGGGTTCGCTGACGGCGCTGCCGATCATCGAGACCCAGGCCGGCGACGTATCGGCCTTCGTGCCGACCAACGTGATCTCGATCACCGACGGCCAGATCTTCCTCGAGACCGACCTGTTCAACGCGGGTATCCGTCCGGCCATCAATGCAGGCCTGTCGGTATCGCGTGTGGGTGGTGCGGCACAGACCAAGATCATCAAGAAACTCGGCGGCGGTGTCCGCCTCGCGCTCGCGCAGTACCGCGAGCTCGCCGCATTCGCGCAGTTCGCATCCGACCTCGACGAGGCGACCCGCAAGCAGCTGGAACGCGGTCAGCGCGTCACCGAGCTGATGAAGCAGAAGCAGTATTCGCCGTTGTCCGTCGCAGAGATGGGCCTGTCGCTGTACGCGGTCAACGAGGGCTATCTCGACGAGCTCGACGTGTCGAAAGTCGGTGATTACGAGACGGCGCTGCACG
>JAKSCZ010000276.1 GCA_022360335.1 Pseudomonadota bacterium | reverse complement strand
TACGTGCTCGTCATCGCTGATGCGCGCCTTGAGGAATTCCGCGACTTGTGCGCGCGCGAACGTTGCCCGGTGTCGGTGCTGGGCAGCCTGCAGGACGACGGGCAACTGACCGTGTCTGATCGCGACCTCGACGGTAAGCCGGTCGACATGCCGATGCAGATGCTGCTCGGCAATCCGCCGAAGATGGAGCGCGACGTCGAGCGTGCGCCGTTGCCCGTCGGATCCCTCGATCTCGACGGCATCGCTCTCGAGGAGGCGGCGTTGCGCGTGTTGCGTTTCCCGGCCGTCGCCGACAAGTCGTTCCTGATTCACATCGGTGATCGCACGGTCGGGGGGCTCTCCGCTCGCGACCAGCTCGTCGGCCCGTGGCAGGTCCCGGTGAGCGACGTCGCGATTACTTCGACGGGGTTCAGGGGTGTGACCGGCGAAGCGATGGCCATGGGCGAGCGCACGCCGCTCGCCGTGACGAACGCGCCCGCCTCGGGCCGCATGGCCGTGGCCGAGGCGATCACGAACATTGCGGCGGCCCCGATTGCGGATCTCGGCAAGCTGCGGCTCTCTGCCAACTGGATGGCGGCGGCGGGCCATCCGGGCGAAGATGCCGACCTGTTCGACACGGTCGTTGCGGTCGGCGACGAGCTGTGCCGCGAGATCGGCGTTGCGATTCCGGTCGGCAAGGACTCGATGTCGATGCGCACGCGCTGGGAAGACGACGACGGCGAACACAACGTCGTGGCGCCCGTGTCGTTGATCGTGTCGGCTTTTGCGCCCGTTACGGACGTCGCCCGGCATCTGACGCCGCAGTTGAGAGAGACGGCGGAACCGAGCTGCCTGCTGCTGTTCGACCTCGGCGAAGGCCGCGATCGGCTCGGCGGTTCGTGTCTTGCCCAGGCCTACGCGCGCGCCGGCGGGGACACGCCGGATGTCGACGAGCCGGCGCTGCTCGCGGGGCTGTTTGCCGCCGTCCAGGAACTCAACGAGCGCGGCATGCTGCTCGCGTATCACGACCGCAGCGACGGTGGACTGCTCGCGACGGTCGCCGAGATGATCTTCGCGGGCCGGCGCGGGGCGGTTCTGACACTGGACGGCTCGCGCGTCGAATTGCTCGGGAAGCTGTTCAGCGAGGAGATCGGCGCCGTCGTGCAGATCGCGAAGAACAAGCTGCCGCAGGTGCAGATGGTGCTCGATCGCAGCGGCGTCAGGGCGGATGCGATCGGTCTCGTCACGGACGACGCACGGCTCGTCGTCAGGAACGGCGACGAGACGGTACTGGATCTCGATCGGAGGACGATGCAACGCGAGTGGTCCGGGATGAGCTATCGTATTCAGGCGCTGCGCGACAATCCGGTGACGGCGAGGGAAGAATACGACCGGATTCTCGACGACGCGGACCCCGGCCTCAACGTCGATCTGCGGTTCGATCCGCGCGAGGACGCCGTGCGGCCGTTCCGCGGTGCGGCCCGACCGCGCATCGCGATCCTGCGCGAGCAGGGCGTCAACGGCCAGTACGAGATGGCGGCAGCCTTCATGAAAGCGGGGTTTGCAGCCGTCGACGTGCATATGAGCGACCTGCTCGAAGGCCGGGATTCGCTGGCCGAATACCAGGGGCTCGTGGCCAGCGGCGGATTCTCGTTCGGCGACGTGCTCGGCGCCGGCGGCGGCTGGGCCGGGTCGGTGCTCTTTCATTCGCGGACGCGCGACCAGTTCCAGGCGTTCTTCGAGCGGAGCGACACCTTCGCGCTGGGCGTCTGTAACGGCTGCCAGATGCTTGCGCAGCTCAGGGAGCTGATTCCGGGCGCGGATCACTGGCCGCGATTCCTGCGCAACGCGTCGGAGCAATTCGAAGCACGGCTGAGTCTCGTCGAGATCGTTGAGAGTCCGTCGATTCTTCTCGACGGCATGGCCGGTTCGCGGCTGCCGATCGCGACCTCGCATGGCGAAGGCAGGGCCGTGTTCGCAGACGATACGGCACGCTACTCGGCTTCGTATACCGTCGCGTTGCGGTACGTCGACAACTACGGCGAGGTCGCGGACACT
>JAKSCZ010000082.1 GCA_022360335.1 Pseudomonadota bacterium | reverse complement strand
GGAGAAGTTCATAAGCGTCAAACAGTTACGTCGAGAATGTATCGTATGGCACAGCGAGGCCTTGTTTCCGGTGTTCCTGGCAAGAAGGGCGTCTACACGTTGGCAGAACAATCCGAACCGGAACCAACTGAGTATGACTTACTCGACGACGACGAGGACGACATTCTCCTTGTAAGTACTTTCGGAGGTGAAGGTAAAGCCCCCGTGCCGGAATAGGTAGACGGACCAGCTTTGGAAGTTGGAGGACCTCCGGGTCCGTGTGGGTTCGAGGCCCACCGGGGGCACACCAATTATACTCTTGAACATGAGTGACAAGAAGCGAAAACCAGGGCCAGAGGCCGAGCGCGTCAAGATCGAGGGCGATTGGGAGGGCGCGATAGACCACGCTCTACGCAAGGAACGCCCGGTGGGAGGCTGGCCCAAGCCTAATTCTGAAAATGACGCGAATTCGACCGAAAACGAAAAAAACGAGTCCCACTCAGGACCAGATTCCGGCGACAAGTAACTGCCCCATTCCCCACCATTTGTTTCGATTGATACCGATTTTCTGTAACCTATTGTTTAAATTAGCCTTTCAATAGGTACATACTTCCGGCCGATTCGGCAATAAGTGGAAAAAACTTACCCATTAAATGAAAAATAGCCAATAAAGTGGGAAATAAATATAATAAAAAATTCCCACTAATCAGGGAGACGGCCAGCGCCGGCACCTCGTGCGGGGATGGCATTCGGACAATCGTTCAATACACTAGGCCAGTACCAGTAATCCGGATACGCCATGAAAAGAAGAGAATTCGTCGGCGGCCTCGCCGCCGCGGTAGGGGTGACGGCCTGTGCACAGGAACCGGCGGACTGCGGCGATTCCGCCGCGGCGTCGGCTGAAACGTTCGAATGGTCCTGCGTCACGTCGTGGCCGCCGAAGTTCCCGGGTCTCGGCATCGGGCCGGAAAATCTCGCGCAGCGGGTCGAAGCCGCCACGGCGGGGCGACTCCGCATCAAGGTCTACGGCGGCGGGGAGCTCGTTCCGCCGTTCGAGGTGTTCGACGCCGTGTCGCGCGGCACGGTGGAAATGGGGCACAGCGCGGCCTACTACCATAAAGGCAAGCTCGACGCGGCGCAGTTTTTCACCGCGATCCCGTTCGGCATGACCAGCAGCGAGCTCGAGGGATGGCTGTATTACGGCGGCGGGCTCGAGCTGTACCGCGAACTCTACGAGCCGTTCGACCTCGTGCCCTTTCCGACGGGCAATACGGGCGTCCAGATGGGCGGCTGGTTCAACAAGGAGATCAATTCGATCGACGATCTCAAGGGGCTGAAGATGCGCATACCGGGTCTCGGCGGCGAGGTCCTGCGACGGGCGGGCGGCACGCCCGTCACTTTGCCCGGCGCCGAGATCTTCACGGCACTGCAGACCGGTGCGATCGATGCGACCGAGTGGGTCGGGCCTTACAACGATGCGTCTTTCGGCCTGCACAAGGCGGCGAAGTACTACTATTACCCGGGATGGCAGGAGCCGGGACCCGGTCTCGAAACGATCGTCAACAGGGCGGCCTGGGACTCGCTGCCGCCGGATCTCCAGGCGGTCGTCTCCCTCGCCTGCCAGGCCGTCACGTCGGACATGGCGGCGGAGTACTCGAACGGCAACGCCGAATCGCTCGCGCAGCTCGCCCGGGACGACAGCATCGAGATACGCGAATTCCCCGACGACGTCCTCGCGCTGCTGAGAACGATCGCGCACGAAGTCGTTACCGAACTCATGGCGGATGACGCGAGGTCGGCGAAGATCGGCGAGGCCTACTTCGCGTACCTCGAGAAGGCATCCGCCAACTCGAAGATCACGGAACTCGCCTACCTCAAGACGCGCGACACGTAGTTTCGGCGGGTTCGTTCACGAGCCGTAGATCCTGCCGGGCAACCAGGTGACGAGGTCGGGGAATACGGCGATCAGCAACAGCGCGAACAGCTGTATCGCGACGTACGGTATCGCCCCCCGGTAGATTTCTGCCGTCTTTACCGACGGCGGCGCGACGCCGCGCAGATAGAACAGGGCAAAACCGAAAGGCGGCGTGAGGAACGAGGTCTGCAGGTTGATCGCGATCAGGATGCCGAGCCAGACCGGATCGAGCCCCATCGCGAGCAGCACGGGCCCCACGATCGGTACGACGACGAACGTGATCTCGATGAAGTCGAGCACGAAGCCGAGCAGGAACATCACGAGCATCACGACGACGACCGCGCCGACGACCCCGCCCGGCAGGGCTTCGAGAACGGCGCGTACGCCGTCATCGCCGCCGTAGCCGCGGAAGACGAGCGAGAAGATCGACGCGCCGATCAGTATCAGGAAGACCATGCTGCTGATCTTGAGCGTCGCGCGCACGATCTCCCGCAGGCGCGCGACGTTGAGTTCGCGGCGCTGCAGCGCGAGCAACAGCGCACCCATTCCCCCGACGCCCGCGGCCTCCGTCGGCGTGGCGAGCCCCTTGAGGATCGAACCGAGCACCGCGAAGATCAGGACCAGCGGCGGGGCGGCCGCCCTGAGCACCCGCAGCAGGCCGACCTCTTCGCCGGGCCCGCACTCGTGCGCGGGCATGGTCTCGGGCTTGAGGAATGCGACGCCGGCGATGTACACGATGTACAGCAGCACGAGCAGCAGGCCCGGTATCAAGGCTCCGGCAAACAGATCGCCGACCGAAACGGTCCTGGGCGAATAGATGCCCATCTCGAGCTGGGCCTGCTGGTAAGCCGTCGTCATGACGTCGCCGAGCAGCACGAGGACGATCGACGGCGGGATTATCTGGCCGAGCGTGCCCGAGGCGCAGATCGTACCCGCCGAGATCTCGGGCGTGTAACCGCGTCTCAGCATCGTCGGCAGCGACAGGAGTCCCATCGTCACGACCGTTGCGCCGACGATGCCGGTGCTCGCCGCCAGCAGCATGCCGACGAGCGTCACGGAGATGCCGAGACCGCCGTGCAGCGAGCCGAACAAGGCGCTCAGCGTCTCGAGCAGTTCCTCGGCGATGCGTGCGCGCTCGAGCGTCACGCCCATGAACACGAACAACGGCACGGCGACGAGCGTCTCGTTGCTCATGATGCCGTAGACGCGGTTGGGCAACCCGAGCAGCAGCGCTTCGTTGAAACCGCCCCCGAGGACGCCGATGCCGGCGAAGATCAGCGCGGTGCCGCCGAGCGTGAACGCAACCGGGAAACCGGCCAGCAGGACGACGATGACCGTGACGAACAAAAGGCCCGCAACCCATTCCATCGTCAGGCCCCCCTGAGCGATCTGAGCGAGCCGAGGAACAGGGACAAACCCTGCAGGGCGACCGTGAGCGGCATCATCAGCAGTGTGGTCTTGACCAGCGGAATGAACGGGTACGGCAGGCCGCCCGGCTCGCGGGACGATTCGGCGATGTCCCAGGAGCGGGCGACGAAATCGAACGAGGTCCAGGCCAGGAACGCGCACACGGGCAACAGGAAGACGACGACGCCGGCGAGGTCGATCCAGGCCCGCCGCCGCGGCGTCATCGCCCGATAGAAGATGTCGACCCGCACGTGTTCCTCGTCGCGCAGGGTGTAGGCGGCGCCGAGCATGAAGACGATCGCGTGCATCCAGACGACCGATTCCTGAATCCATATCTGCCCGGCATCGAGTGCATAGCGCATGACGACGACGACGAAGGTCACGACGACCATGAACAGCGTCAGCCATGCGGCGGCCTTGCCGATAACTGTGCTCAGGCGGTCGAGAACCGTGTCGGGCCGCTCGCCGGTCACGGATCAGGTGCGCCAGAACGTCGGCGTGACGAGAACGAGCAGCGTGAAGATCTCCAGCCGGCCGAGCAGCATGCCGCCGACCGAGATCCATTTGGCCGCGTCACTCAGGTCCATGAAGCCGGAGGCGACGCCGCCGAGGCCGGGACCGAGATTGTTCAGCGTCGCGGCGACGGCCGAGAACGCCGTGACCTGGTCGAGCCCGGTCGACATCATCGCGAGCAGCATGACGCCGAAGACGATGATGTAGACGGAGAAGAACCCCCAGACGGCCTCGACGACGCGCGACGGCACCGCCTTGCTGCCGAGCTTGACGGGGATCTCGGCGCTCGGATGCACGAGCCGGGCGATCTCGCGCACGCCCTGTTTGTAGACCAGCAGCCAGCGGATCACCTTGATGCCGCCCGCCGTCGATCCCGCGGAGCCGCCGATGAAACTCGAGAAGATGAGCAGCGCCGGCAACGCGGCCGGCCACAGCGCAAATGCGTCCGTCGTGAAGCCCGTCGTCGTCGCGATCGACACCGCCTGGAACAGTCCGTTGACGAAGGTATCGATCGGGTCGTCGAATCCCCGGTGGTAGAACAGGGTTGCGATCACGAGCGTCGACATGGCGACGAGGATCGCGGTGTAGGCGCGAAACTCCGGGTCCTTGAAGTAGTGGCGGACGGATACGTAACGCCACGCGAAGAAGTGCAGCGAGAAATTGATGCCCGCGAGGAACATGAAAAGCACGGCGACGAGATCGATCGAATAGCTGTCGAAATACCCGATGCTCGCGTCGTGGGTCGAGAAACCGCCGATCGCGACGGTCGAGAACGCATGGCACAGCGCGTCGAACCACCCCATGCCGGCGACGCGGTACGCGAGCATGCAGCTGATCGTAAACGCCAGGTAGACGTACCAGAGCGCCTTGGCCGTCTCGGTGATCCGCGGCGTCAGCTTGCTGTCCTTGACCGGCCCGGGCGCCTCCGCGCGATAGAGCTGCATGCCGCCGACGCCGAGCATCGGGAGTACGGCGACGGCCAGGACGATGATGCCCATGCCGCCGAGCCACTGCAGTTCCTGTCGGTAGAGCAGCAACGAGTGCGGCAGGTTGTCGATACCGACGATGACCGTGGCCCCGGTGGTGGT